>JAQTVS010000097.1 GCA_028706735.1 Thiomonas sp. | reverse complement strand
CGCCATGCGGCCAATGCGCGCCGCCTCGTCTCCAGCGCGCTCCAGGTTGGTGATGGTCTTGGAAATGGCCAACAGCAGGCGCAGGTCACGCGCGGTGGGCTGGCGCTTGGCGATGATCTGGGTGATGTCGGCGTCAATGTCGACTTCCATCTGGTTGACGCGCTTTTCCACCTGCAGCACGTTGCGTGCTGCATCGATATCCAGATGGCGCAAGGCATAGATGGCTTGCGCCAGTTGCGACTCGACCTGCCCGCCCATTTCGAGCACACGGGTGGAGACGGCATTGATTTCTGCGTCGAACTGTGTCGACAGATGGGGTTTGTCATCCATGATTCTGTGCTCCTGTATTCAATGGGTTAGGCGCTCGCCGCGCAGACATCATGCCTTTTCAGCCAAAGCGACCGGTGATGTAGTCCTCGGTTTCCTGTTTCTTGGGCTTGAGGAAGATTTGATTGGTTTCGCCAAACTCGATGAGCTCGCCCAGATACATATAGGCGGTGAAATCGGACACACGCGCAGCCTGCTGCATATTGTGGGTCACGATGGCCACGGTGTAGTCGCGCTTGAGTTCGATGACCAGTTCCTCGACCTTGGCGGTCGAGATCGGATCGAGCGCCGACGCGGGCTCATCGAGCAGCAGCACCTCGGGCTTGATCGCGATGGCGCGCGCGATGCATAGCCGCTGCTGCTGCCCGCCGGAGATGCTCATCCCGCTCTGCTGCAGCTTGTCCTTCACCTCGCCCCACAGCGCGCTCTTGATCAGAGCCCATTCCACCCGGTCGTCGAGCTCCGCCTTGGGCAGCTTTTCGTACAGCTTGATGCCGAAGGCGATGTTGTCATAGATCGACATCGGAAACGGCGTGGGCTTCTGGAACACCATGCCGATCTTGGCGCGCACCAGCGAGACATCTTCCTTGGAGGTGAGGATGTTCTGTCCGTCGAGCAGGATTTCGCCTTCCGCGCGCTGCTCGGGATACAGCTCGAACATGCGGTTGAAAATCCGCAACAACGTGGACTTGCCGCAACCGGATGGGCCGATGAAGGCCGTCACCTTGTTTTTGGCAATCTCCATGTTGACGTTCTTGATCGCCTTGTACTTTCCGTAATAGAAATCAAGGTTCTTGACCGTCATGCAGGGCGGATTCTGAAGGGTTTCGGCAACAGCGCTCATGATGTGGCTTTCAGTGTTTTTGACGGATCAGGATGCGTGCAGTGATGTTGACGATCAGCACACCGAAGGTGATGATCAGCACGCCAGCCCAGGCTAGGCTCTGCCAGTTGCTGTACGGGCTCATGGCGTAGTTGTAGATGGTGACCGGCAGATTGGCCATCGGCTGTGACAAACCGGCATTGAAGAACTGGTTGTTCAATGCGGTGAACAGCAGCGGAGCAGTCTCGCCTGTGATGCGCGCCACGGCAAGCATGATGCCGGTGAGCACCCCGGCGCGCGCCGCACGCAGAATGACGGCGGAAATCACCTTCCACTTCGGCGTGCCCAAGGCATAAGCGGCCTCGCGCAACGAACCCGGCACGAGACGCAGCATGTCCTCGGTCGTGCGCACCACCACAGGCACCACCAGCAGCGCCAGAGCGATCGACCCAGCCCAACCCGAGAAGGTCTTGGTGTTGGCCACGATCAGGGCGTAGACGAACAGGCCGATGATGATGGACGGCGCAGCCAGCAGAATGTCGTTGATGAAACGCGTCACCTTGGCCAGCCAGCCGTTGGCGCCATACTCCGACAGGTACACCCCCGCCATGATGCCCAGCGGCGTCCCCAGGGCGGTGCCGACCGCGGTCATCGCAACGGAGCCGAAGATGGCGTTGAGCAGCCCGCCATCGGTCATGGGGGGGGGCGTCATCTGGGTGAAGGTCGCCAGGCTCAGGCCGCCAATGCCAAGCTGCAGCACCGAGAACAGAATCCAGAGCAGCCAAGTCATGCCAAAAGCCATCGCCGCCAAAGAGAGCGTGAGCACCACGACGTTGGTGGACTTGCGTCGCACAAAGTAGCGCTGGCGGAAATCGCTCCGGGTCGCTTGATTCAAGTGAGTGGCGCTCATGTGCGTGTGCCCTCGCCTTTGGCCAGTTGCGCCAGCAGCAGCTTGGACAGCGCCAGCACGACGAACGTGATGAAGAACAGCACCAGGCCCAGGTAGAACAAGGCCGACTGATGCAGCGGGCCTGCCTCTGCAAACTCGTTCGCCAGCACCGAGGTGATGGTGTTGGCGGGGGCGAACAGCGAGGAGCTGAACGCGCTGGTGTTCCCGACGATAAAGGTCACCGCCATGGTCTCGCCCAAGGCGCGCCCCAGGCCGAGCATGATGCCGCCGATAACCCCTGCCTTGGTATAGGGGAGCACCACATTGCGCACCACTTCCCAGGTGGTGCAGCCAATGCCGTAAGCCGATTCCTTGAGCATGGGCGGCGTGATCTCGAACACATCCTTCATCACCGAGGCGATGAACGGAATGATCATGATGGCAAGAATCACTCCGGCAGAAAACAGGCCAATGCCGACCGGCGCTCCCTGGAACAGAAAGCCAATGCCCGGGATGTCGCCAAAGGCGTTTTGCAAAGGGGTCTGCACATACTGCGCGAGAATCGGCGCAAACACCAGCAAACCCCACATCCCGTAGACGATGGACGGAATGGCGGCGAGCAGTTCGATCGCGGTGGTCAGCGGACGGCGTAGCCAGAGGGGGGAGAGTTCAGTGAGAAACAGTGCGATGCCGAAACTCACGGGCACCGCAATCAGCAGGGCGATGATCGAGGTGATCAGCGTGCCGTAAATCATGGAGAAGCCGCCGTACTGATCGTCGGTCGGATTCCAGGTGGAACTGGTGAAAAAGCCAAAGCCGGTGGCTTTGATCGCAGGCCATGCGCCGATAAACAGAGACACGATGATGCCTGCCAGCGTGGCCAGGGTAATGATGGCAGCGGTGCGCGCCAAGCCGGAAAACAGCAAGTCCGCCATCGGGCTGTGTTTGCGCCTCTCACCCGTGCCGGGGTCGCCGATGGCCGTTTGGGACGTTGTATTCATGGAGGTCGTTGGATAGCTCGCGGCCATGACTGTAAATCCATTAATCAAACCGGCCCGGGCGGACTGCTCCGCTCGGGCCTGAGGCATCCCGCAATGATCGGCGCTTGAGACGCATGATCATCGCGGGGGATTTACTTCAACTGCACTCCGTTACTTCCAGACCGCCTGGCCGGAAGCGGACTTCACCGATCCCCACTCCTTGTAGATTGCCTCTTTCACGGCAACCGGCATCGGGATGTAGTCCAGGTCTTCGGCTGCCTTGTCGCCATTCTTGTAGGCCCACTGGAAGAACTTGAACACGTCGGCGGTTTTCTCCGGCTTGTCAGCGGTCTTGTGCACCAGGATGTAGGTCGCGTTGGTGATCGGCCAGGACGCATCACCCGGCTCATCGGTCAGCACCTGGTAGAACGTCTTGGACCAGTCGGCGCCGGCGGCAGCCGCCTTGAAGGCGTCGATGTCGGCCTTGACGTACTTGCCAGCCTTGTTCGAGAGCTCAACGGTCGCCAGCTTGGGATTCTGCTTGGCGTAGGCATACTCGACATAGCCGATGGAGTTGGGCAACTGCATCACGAAGCCGGCAACGCCAGGGTTACCCTTGCCGCCGGTGCCAACGGGCCAGTTGACGGTGGTGCCGAACTTGTACTTGTCGGCCCATTCCTTGTTCACCTTGGACAGGTAGTTGGAGAAAATGAAGGTGGTACCGGACGCATCGGCACGGCGCACGACGGCGATTTGCGCATCGGGCAGCTTGACACCGGCATTCAGCTTGGCGATCGCCGGGTCATTCCACTTGGTGATCTTGCCCATGTAGATGTCCGCCAGCACGGTGCCCGTCAGCTTCATTTCATTGGGCTTGATGCCATTGATGTGCACCACGGGAACCACGCCACCCATGACCGTGGGGAATTGGATCAGTCCGCCCTTGGACAATTCCTCATCGGTCAGTGGCATGTCGGACGCGCCGAAGTCGACGGTTTTGGCATTGATCTGCTTGATGCCGGCGCCGGAACCCACGCCTTGATAGTTCACCTTGCCCATGCCGGCCTTGTTGAATTCGTAAGCCCATTTTTCATACACGGGCTGGGGAAATGTGGCGCCTGCGCCGGAGATTTCCAGCGCGTGTGCGCTGTAAGTGGCTGCCAGAAGGGCCGAAGCCAGCAGGCTTTTGACGATGATTTTCATTGAATGCGCTCCCTGAGATGATCCGAAAAAGTGACCCGGATAGTGAATCGAACCCGGTTCAACACCGCGCGCCGTATCGGCGACTTTCGACACTTTAGGTCACGAATATGACATTTTCGTGTCATTCATGGAGGTGCTGAAAATCGTCACAATCCCAGGCGCTCAGGGAAAACGCCGGGGCATCAGGAAGGCACGCGCCACGAGATTGATCACCAACACCATGGCCACCACCAGAAATGCTGCCGCATAGGCCAAGGCATGCGCCGAGGCGAACGGCTGATTGATGAAGCTCCAGACCACATAGGTCAGGTAACCGATGGGCGACTGCGTGAGCTGGCCGTTCCAGAGGTAGTTCGACCATCCGGCTGTGTAAATCAGCGGCGCTGTTTCCCCCACGGAAATCGCCAGGGCGAACAGCACCCCGGTCAACACCCCCGAGCGCGCAGAAGGCAGCAGCACGCGCAGCACCACCTGATGCTCCTTGCAGCCCAGCGCATAGGCGGCTTCGCGCAGGCTGGGGGGGGTTTGCCGCAGGGCCAGCTCGGTGAAACGGGCGATGTAGGGCATGACCATGATGGCCAGAGTGATGGCGCCAGCCAACGCGGAAAACTGCCAGCCCAGGCCGACCACGAGAGTGACGTAAGCGAAATAGCCCAGCACGATGGACGGCACCCCAGTGAGCACATCGGCCAGGAACCGCACCACGCGTCCCCAGCGCCCATGGCCATACTCGCCCAGATAAATGCCAGTGAGCACGCCGATTGGCGCGGCAAACAACAACGCCCCGCCACTCAGCACCAAGGTTCCTTCGATGGCATTGAGCAAACCACCGCTGATGCCGTTCGTCACCTGCGTGAACAACGCGGGCGACACCGCTGCGCCGCCCTTCACCAAGGTCATCCACAAAATGTCCACCAGTGGCACGACGACGATGCCGAAGGCCGCCACGCAGAGCACGGCGAACAGCGCGTTGAACACACCACGCCTACGCTGCAGCCGTCTGGAGCGATCAGACACGGTGGATGCGGATGCGACTGGTGAGGAGGCGAGCGATGACATTGACAATGACCGCGATGAGGAGCAGCACCAAGGCAATTTCAGCCAGCGAGCGCACGGCCATTCCGCTGGGATCCTGCAAGGCGCTGTCGAGTTGAGACGCAATGAACGCCGCCATGCTGGTGATGGGGCTGTAAAGGGTGTCGGGCAGATAGTTGAGCGCGCCGCCGCTGACCATGAGCACAGCCATGGTCTCGCCCAGCGCGCGGCCGAGCGCCAGAATGACCGCGCCGATCAGCGGCACGCGCACGGCGGGCAACAAAATTTTGAGCAGCACTTCGGCGCGCGTGGCGCCGAGAGCAAAACTCGATTCGCGCAGTTCGTTCGGCACGCGCTTGAGCGCCTCCGCCAACGTGCTGGTGATCACTGGCAACACCATGAGCGCGAGAACCAGGCCGGCGGTCAACAAACCGTAGCCGCTGGTGGCTGCTGTGGAGAAAAACGGAATGAAACCGAGCGCACGCTGCAGAAACGGCGCAATATGCGTCAACACCAGCGGCGCCAAAATTTCCAGGCCCCACAAGCCATAGACCACGCTGGGCACCATGGCCAGCAGTTCGACCACCTGGGTGAAAGCGCCGCGCAACTGATGCGGCGCATAGTCATTCAAAAACAGCGCCACGCCGATTCCCACTGGCACGGCGAGCAGCAGCGCAATGGCCGAACTCGCCAGCGTGCCAACAATGAACACCCAGATGCCATACGTTGCTCCGATGGGCACCTCGAAGCCATTGCGATGGACTGGGTTGGAATACAGATTGCCGAGGCTCCAGGTTTCGGTGGTGAGGAAGTGAACACCATTGAACTGGATCGCAGGCCAGGAATACACCGTCAGAAACCCCAGCACGGCCAGCAGCGACAGCGGGATCAGGGTGGAGACAGCCAGCAATCCGGGGCGGAAGACGCGCATGACAGGTCAATCAATTCATCAAAAAAACAGAACCGGGCGCACCCGATCGGGTGGCCCGGACGCTCCAACGTCAAACCGCTTATTGAATCTTGGCGATCTGCGCCTTGCTCAGTTCTTGAATGCGCGCTGGCAGGGCGATGAAACGCACCTGGTCCAGATACTTGGCCGCATTGCCGCCCTTGCTCTCCACCGCCCAGCCCAGGAACTCCTTGATTGCCTTGGCGGTTTCCGGATTGGCTTGCTTGGCGTTGACGATGGCGTACTCGTAGTTGATGATGGGGTAAGAATCCGCACCTTCAGAGAACACGAGGCTGATGCGCTCGTCCGCCGGAGTCTTGGCGATCAGACCCGATGCGGCTGCGCCGACGGTCTTGGCGGTGGGCAGCAGGAAATGCCCCGCCTTGTTCTTGATCATCGCCGTGCCCAGGCCAGCCTTGGCAATTTCCTTGTGGAAACTCACGCCGATATAAGCCACCGAGTAAGGCGTGCTCTGGCAGGACTGCACCATGCCTGGATTGCCGTTGGCGCCCACACCGCCCTGCACGGCAGGCCAGGAAATCGAGGTGCCAAAACCCACGCTGTCATTCCACTTGGGGGTGGAGAACGAGAGGTACTGGCTGAAAATGAAGGTGTCGCCACTGCCGTCGGTGCGGTGGATCGGCACGATGGCGTGGTTGGGCAGCTTGACGCCGGGATTCATCGCCTTGATGGCCGCGTCGTCCCAGTTCTTGATGCTGCCGTCATAAATGCCGGCCAGCACCGGGCCGTCGAGCTTGAGGTGCTTGTTGTTCAGACCCGGGATGTTGTAGTTGATGGTCTGCGCCGAGATGGCCAGCGGGATGTTGAGAATGCTGGGATTCTGCTTGATCTGCGCGTCGGCCATGTAGGCGTCAGAGGCGCCGATCTGCGCCACGCCAGAAATGGCTTCGGCGATGCCGGTGCCGCTGCCGGTGCCCTGGGTGGTGATCTTCACATCGGGATGCGCCTTGGTGTAGTCGGGCACCCAGAGGTTGAACAGCGGGTACAGCAGCGTCGAGCCGGTTTCCAGCAAGGACACCTGTGCAGCCTGCGCGGGCAGCGCAAAAAAGCCTGTGGCCAGAGACAGGCCGGCAACAGCCAAGGCGGCCTTGATCTGGGTGCGGCGGGCGGGATTGTGGGACATTGTTCTCTCCGAGGTTGCAATTCCCGCGAAATGTCGCGGGCACAGCAGCCATTTCAGACCCCGAATATGACAACTCCGTGATACGCGACGTCCTGTTACGACTCTGACATCTCGTCTCCCGTCCATCAACAACTTGGCTGATTGACGATCTCACTCCAGCAACGCAGCCTTCAGCGTTGCCGCCACTTTTTCGCCCTGAGCCTGCTCCGGATGTTCCACCATGATGCGCAGCACCGGCTCGGTGCCAGAGGGTCGGATGAGCACGCGCCCGCTGCCGTTGATCTGCCCTTCGGCTGCGGCTCGGGCCTGCGTGAAGCCGGCGTGGTTTTTCCAGTCGAGGCCCGTCGGCAACTTGACGTTCAGCAGCGTCTGGGAATAGAGCTGCACCGCTTGCAGTTGCTCGCCCAGGCTGCGGCCCGTGCGCACCACGAGTTCAAGCATCTGCAGCGCGGCCACGATCCCGTCGCCCGTGGTGTGGCGATCGAGCAGCAGCAGATGCCCGGAACCCTCCCCGCCCAACTGCCAGCCGCGGGCAAGCAATTCTTCGAGGACATAACGGTCGCCTACGGCGGCACGCACGAACTCCATGCCCTGCGCCTGCAGCGCCTTTTCCACCGCGAGATTGGTCATCAGCGTGCCCACCACGCCGGCCGGCTTGCGGTCCATGGCGAGCAGGTAAAGCAGTTCGTCGCCATTGAACAGGCGGCCGTGGCGATCGACGAGTTGCAGTCGGTCCGCGTCGCCATCCAGTGCGATGCCGTAGTCCGCATGATGCGCCCGCACGGCGCGAATCAGCGCGTCTGGAGCGGTCGCGCCAACGTCCTTGTTGATATTGAAACCGTCGGGCTGGGCACCGATGGAAATGACCTCGGCGCCGAGCTCATGGAACACCGCCGGGGCGATGTGATAAGCCGCGCCATGCGCGCAATCGACCACCAGTCGCAGACCCTTGAGAGTGAGATGGTTGGGAAAAGTGCTTTTGCAGAACTCGATGTAGCGCCCGGCGGCGTCGTCCAGCCGACGTGCTTTTCCAAGCTGTTCGGAAGGCACGCAGCCCTCGGCTTCGGGCATGGCGGCTTCGACTTCGAGCTCCCAGACATCGGGCAATTTGCTGCCGCCCGCGGAAAAAAACTTGATGCCGTTATCCGCAAAAGGGTTGTGCGACGCGCTGATGACCACTCCCAGATCCAGCCGCAACGCCCGCGTGAGATACGCCACGCCAGGCGTCGGCAGCGGGCCGACCAGCACCACGTCGCAGCCGGCTGCGGCGAAGCCGCACTCCAGCGCGGCTTCGAGCATATAGCCGCTGATGCGCGTGTCTTTGCCGATCAGCACTGTGGGGCGCTGCACGCCCTGGGCCCGCAGGACCTTGCCTGCGGCGTGCCCCAGACGCAGGCCGAACTCCGGCACGATCGGGCTCTTGCCCACCAGGCCGCGCACTCCATCGGTTCCGAAATACTTTCTGCTCATCGCCCTCTCCAAGAATTCAATCCGCGCGCGGCCCGCAGGACGAGGCTCAAACGCGCATGGCACCCCACACTTTAATTGCGTCGCATGTCGGGCCAACATCATGCACGCGCACGATCTGCGCACCCGCCACAATACAAGCCAGCGCGGCAGCCAGGCTGCCAGCCAGCCTGTCATCCACGCGGCGCCCGGCCATCTCGCCCAACATGGACTTGCGCGACACGCCGATCAGTACCGGAT
>JAQTVS010000096.1 GCA_028706735.1 Thiomonas sp. | reverse complement strand
ATGCGCGGCTGAGCGCCCTGCAGCCGCAGGGCCGCCTCAGCAGCATCACGGCGCAGGCAAGCTGGCCCCAAGGCGCAGCACCCACCGGCCTGCCGCCGACCTACAGCGTGCAAACCGCGTTCACCGATCTGCGCTGGAACAGCCCTGCCGGCGCAGGAGAGCAGGCGCCGCCGGCCAACCCGAAACCGCTGATCGACAAGGGAAATGATGCGGCCCAGGCGCTGCAACTCCCGGCAGACCTGCCTGGCGTCAGCGGCCTCTCTGGCACGCTGAGCGCCACGCAAGACCGCGGCACTGCCCAGCTCAGCCTGAATAAGGGCGGGCTGGACCTGCCGCTGATCTACGCCCCGGCGCGGCTGAGCTTTGACGCGCTGCAAGCCGATCTTGCCTGGCAGCGCGACAGCAAAGGCGGCTGGCAGATCAGCACCCAGCGCTTCACCTTCGCCAATGCCGACGCCGCAGGCAACGCCGCGCTGACCTGGCGCAGCGCGCCGAAGGGGTTGGGCAGCATCGACCTGAAAGGCCGGCTCACCCGCGCCGACGCCCGCGCGGTGTGGCGCTATCTGCCGATCGACATTCCCCTGCACACCCGCGATTACCTGCGCAGCGCCATCGCCGCGGGCAGCGCGCAGAACGTGGACTTTGCGGTCAAGGGCCGGCTGGAAGACTTTCCGTTTGACACCCCCGCGAAGGGCGGCACGTTCCAGGTGAGCGCGCAACTTGAAAACGGCGTGTTCAATTACGCGCCGCGCAACATCCTGCCGCCGGGGCAGGCCGCCAGTGCTGCCACGGTGCATGCCAATGCCCTGTGGCCGGAGTTCACCCAGGTGAGCGGCACGCTGCTGGTGACCTCGCACAGTCTGGAGGTGCGCAATGCCTCGGCGCAGGCGTCTGGCGCGCGCATCACCGCGGTGAATGGCAGCCTGCCGAGTTTCAACCAGGGCGTGCTGCGCATCAGCGGCAAGGCGCAGGCGCCCGCAAACGATGCGCTGCGCTACATCATCGACAGCCCGATCAACCAGCAGCTCGGCGGTGTGTTCGACACGGTGCAGGCGCAGGGCCCGATGGCGCTCGACATCGCCCTCACCCTGCCGCTGGACGATATGCAGGCCGCGACCTTCAAAGGACAAGCCGCGCTGCAAGGGGTGGATGTGCGCTGGAGCCGCGATCTGCCGCCCTTCGCCAAGGTGCGCGGCACGGTGGACTTCAGCCACGCCGGGTTCAACCTCGCGCTGAACGCGCCCGACGTGCTGGGCGGCCCGGTCACCCTGCGCGGCGGTCAGCGACAGGGCCAGCCGCTGCAGTTGCAGGCCAGCGGCACATTCAGCAGCGCAGGCCTGCGCGCCGCCGACCTGGGCTGGATGCAGACACTCGGCAAGGTGCTGCAGGGCCAGGCGCCCTACACCCTGAACATCACCCAGCAGCACGGTGCGCCAGAGGCCGCGCTGGAATTGCGCAGCAATCTGGCGGGCGCCGCGATTGATCTGCCGCCGCCGCTGGGCAAGCCCGCCGCCGCTCCCGAATCGCTGCTCTATACCCGCACCCCGCTGCCCCCTGGCCCGGGTGGCGCACGGCGCAATGTGGTGCAGGTCGATCTGGGCGGCATCGCCCGGGCACGGTATGTCATAGAGGAGCCGCTTGCCGCTGCATCAGCCATATCCGCGACGGCAAACGTGGCAGCAGCAAGCCCCACTCAAGATTTCCGCGTGCTCAGCGGCGGTCTGGCCATCGGCCCGCAGGCCGCGCTGCCGCAACCGACCGCGTCGGTGCAGGCCAATGTGCGCCTGCCGGTGCTTGATCTGGATGTCTGGGAATCCGCGCTCAAGCCGCTGCTGCCCGGCGCATCTGCGCAGTCGCCCGTTGTCTTCCGGGCGGGCGGCGACCACGGACTGGCCGCCCTGCTGCCCACGATTGCGGCACTGGACATCGGCCGGCTCACCCTGATGCACCGCATCATCAACCAGGTGGTGATTGGCGGCAGCCGCAGCGGCGATCTGCTGCAGGCCAATGTGAATGCACGGCAACTCTCCGGCTATCTCGGCTGGCAGATCGGCAGCGGCAACAACCCCGGCACCCTGAGCGCCCGGCTGGCCCGGCTGGAACTGCCCAAATCGAGCGACTCGGATGTGGAACATCTGTTCGACGAGCAGCCCAAAAGCATTCCCGCGCTCGACATCGTGGCCGACAACGTCGACCTGCACGGCCACCATTTCACCCGGCTGGAAGTGCAGGCGGTCAACCGCGGCCGGGTGGATGGCAGCAAGGAATGGCAGCTCACCCACTTCGCACTCACCGCGCCCGACGGCACACTCACCGGCAGCGGCACGTGGACGGCGCTGGGCGCGCAGCTCGCCGTGCCGGGCAGTGCGGACGCCGCCTCCCCCGCACGGCGCACCGCCATGCAGTTCAAGCTTGCCATCAGCGATGCAGGCGGGCTGCTCGGCACCCTGGGCAAGCCCGGTCTGCTCAAAGGCGGCAAGGGCGAGATCAGCGGCAATCTGGCCTGGCTGGGTTCGCCACTCAACCTCGATTTTCCGAGCATGGACGGGCAATTCACGCTGCAACTCGGGCAGGGGCAGTTCCTCAAGGCCGATCCGGGGATCGCCAAGCTGCTGGGCGTCCTCAGCCTGCAAAGCCTGCCGCGCCGTTTCACCCTGGATTTCCGCGACCTGTTCTCCTCCGGCTTCGCCTTCGACAAGGTCGATGCCGATGTCGGCGTGCAGCGCGGCGTGGCCAGCACCCGAGACTTCCGCATGAGCGGCGTGGCCGCCTCGGTGCGCATCGAAGGCAACACCAATCTGGCGACCGAAACGCAGAACCTGCGCGTGGTCGTCGTGCCCAACATCAACGCGGGCGCGGCCTCGCTGGCCTATGCCCTGGTCAACCCGGTCATCGGCCTGGGCACCTTCCTGGCGCAATACATCGCCCGCGAACCCTTGGCGCGCGCCTTCACCCATGTGTACGACATCACCGGAACCTGGATCACGCCCATCGTCACCGAGGCCTCGCTGAACACCAGCAAACCCAGCAGCGCCACACCCGCCGCGCCCTGACGTAAGCTCGACCCATCAGCCGCTTCACACCACGACGCCATGAAAATCGCCGCCCTGCAAATGGTTTCCGGCGCCTCCGTTGCCGCCAACCTGCAACGCGCCCAAAGCCTGCTCGAACAGGCCGCCGCCCAAGGCGCCCGCCTCGCCGTGCTGCCCGAATACTTCTGCCTCATGGGCCAGACCGACGCCGACAAATTGCGCGTGCGCGAAAAACCCGGCAGCGGCCCCATCCAAGACTTTCTCGCCAGCACCGCACGCCGCCTTGGCCTGTGGGTGGCCGGCGGCACCCTGCCATTGGAGAGCCCCGACCCAAGCCGCGTGCTCAACACCACCCTGGTGTTCAACCCCGCGGGAGAATTGGCCGCGCGCTACGACAAAATGCATCTGTTCGCCTTCCAGCGCGGCGCGGAGCGCTACGCCGAAGCCGACAGCATCACCCCCGGCGCCCAGCCCGTCGCCTTCGACTGCGAAGGCCTGCGCATCGGCCTGACCATCTGCTACGACCTGCGCTTTCCCGAGCTGTTCCGGGCGCTGTCACAGCCGTCCGCGTGCGATGCCTACCTGCTCCCCGCCGCCTTCACCCACACCACCGGCGAAAAGCACTGGGAGGTGCTGCTGCGCGCCCGCGCCATCGAAAATCTCGCCTACGTCCTCGGCAGCGCGCAGGGCGGCGTGCATGAAAACGGCCGCCGCACCTGGGGCCACAGCATGATCATCGACCCCTGGGGCGAGGTGCTGTCCATGCAGGCCGAAGGCGAAGCCGTCGTCACCGCCACCCTCGACCGCGACCGCATCGCCAAACACCGCGAGAGCCTGCCCGCGTTGGGGCATCGGGTAGTGTGAAGGCCCTGCTGAACATCTATCGCTGCACGCGTGATCGTCGGGGCACGGAACAAGCCGACCGCGACATCAACGGACTGTTCGAGGCGTTCGACGGCATTGATGCTCACCGGACACCTTCCAGGCGCATTCCGGCCGACTTTGGTATTGCAGGCTATTTTTTCCGGTACGAGCGGCTCTTTGTCTATTGGCGCCGACTCTTGAATGAGGACATCGGCATCGTGACCTTCCTGCATGAGCGGATGCACCAGATCGACCGGTTTCGGGTCGATTTCAGCGCGTGAGCGAAGGCCAGGGGTCTGCGGGCAACGCCCTCGTGCCGCTGGCCTTCGAACTGGGAGAGGCCTTCCGGTTCGACTGGAACGAGGAAGGCGTGGTGATCGGCGGCATCGACTACCGGGTGCAGGTCTCGCACATGAATCGATGCTCTCACGCGCGCTGGGGTGTCTGGAGGCAGTACAAGAACCACCAAGAGCCGAAAAGCTCGCTGCATGTTCGCGTTCATCGAAAAGACCGAGCAGGGTCACGCGTACGCCCGGCATGCGCCGGACCCGAACTGGTGGATGCTGCTCAGGGAGGCGATAGCGCTCATCCGCGAGAAATCGCGGTGGATTCCGGTTCATAAGCGAACTTGCCGCCGGCGATCCGCAAGGGCGCCGGCACGAAGTCCGGCGCTTGCTTCCCAGGCAGATCTCCTCGACTTGCGCTACGCCACCGGTGAGCGCAATCATCAGCGCCGACGCAGACACGCCGAAAAATCAAAAATGGTATTCCACACGCACCATGGGGGTACTGGCCTTGGCGCCCGGCACAGTGGACGCCGGGTTGCCGAATTTGTTGCGCCAGTATTGATATTGCACCCCGGCCCAGAGTTTGTTGGGCACGCTGTAGAGCGCCTTGCCCACGTCATACATGATTTCGGTGGAGAGCAGGGTTTCAGGAGCCGTTCCGTCGCCCTTGGCGCCGATATGGTCGAAGTAACCGCTCCACTTGAAGCTGCCACCGGCGAACGGAATGCCCCAGTCCGCCGCCAGCACGTAGGTGGTCTTGAAGTTCACATCCCCGCCTTGCGGATAGGGATTAAAGCCGTTGTGGTTGCTCTCCTTGTAAAGTTCCAGGCCGACCTTGGCGTAGCCCGGCACGTTCAGGCCGAGCATGGGGCCGATGCGAAATTTGCGCACGCGCGGCGCAAAGGTGGTGTTCTTGCTGGAATAGTCGAAACCCATGCCGAGCAGGACATCGTTGATCGGCCCCCAGTTGATCTTGTTGCCGCTGATTTGGGAGTAGGAGAAGGTGCGGCGGTAGACCGCGTAGATCTCCTGCGCCCCCGCTGCCGCGCAACTCGTGCCCGCCGCGCAGGCTTCGGGATCGGAAGAGTCGGACATCAGCACGTCCATATTGAAAAAGTTGGTGCCGAGAGAATCCCCGCTGGCATAGGAAAAGCCGAGGATGCGCTTGGCGATGTCCTTGGGGTTTCCGGGCTCCGCAAACTGCGTGCCGTATTGCGCGTGAATCCAGGCATCGCTCCAGGTGGCGGCCTGGGCCGAAGTGCCTGCGGCACCCAAGCTCGCTGCGAGGATGGATGCGGCTGCGATGGTTTTTCCGGTGTTTCGACCTGTTTTCATGTTGTGTTTTCCCTGTCAAAAAGTTGTCAATCTGAGTGAACTGGAGCGATGTCCAGACGAATTCCCCGAGTTGAAAAGCGGGTGGCGGATACCGCGCTGCAGAGGCGCGGTGAAAGTGGGCGGCGCTGGATCAGCCATAACTGGCCGCGAGCTTGCGCAGGATGTGGTCACGCGCGGTAATGGGCGGATACGCGGGTGACTGTCCGGCAGGCACGCACCCTGCCAGCGGAGACACCAGCACGGCGTCATCCGGATCGGAGAAAAAGGCGATGGAATAGCGGCTGTGCCACGGTTGCAGAGGACACACGCGGTGCAAGGTGGAGCGAAAGCGGCCATTGCTCCAGCGCTCCAGCAAGTCGCCGGTGTTCATCACCACGGCATCGGCGTCGGCCGGCACAGGCAACCAGGCCCCCTCTGCCGCGCGCACCTCCAGACCTGGATTGCCGTCCTGCCACAGCAGGGTGAGACTGCCGTAGTCGGTGTGCGCACCGGCGCCCGCAGCAAGATCTCCGCCATACCGCGGCGGATAGTGCAGAAAGCGCAGGGTCTGGTTCTCGCCCTGGTGACGCTGCGCGAAATAGCCCGGACGCAGTCCGAGCGCGAGGCCAATGGCGTCGAGCAGGCCTTCCGCCAAGGCGCGCGCCGCGGCGAACAAGGCCAGAGCATCGTTGCGAAATGCAGGGTCGGGCCAGGCGGTGACATCGCTTGCCGAACGCAGAGCGTCACGCATGGTGAAGCTCTCCTTGCGATCGGCCGAGGCCAGCGGATCGAGCGCCTCCTGGCCGATGGCGACATAGCCGTGGTTGCGCTGGATGTCGCGGTAGCGCAGCGCTTCCTTGGCGGCATCGGGCAAGGCGAAAAATCGCTTGCTCGAGGCGAAGGCGCGTTGCAGCAGGGCAGCATCCAGGCCTGTGTTGCGCAGGCGCATGAAACCGCTGTCCTGCGCCGCCGCGCACAGCGTCTGGCCGAGCGCGGCGGGGTCGGCGCCCAGGCGCATGCCTCCGCAATCAATCAGGGGAATGGACAGGTCAGGCATGTCTGCTCAACGATCCATTGCACTCTCGTGCCAGTTCTTCAGCGCCAGCTTGGACAGCAGCACCATCAGCACGAACAGCGCCACGCCTGCAAGGGTCAGCAGGATGAGCGCGGCGAACATCTCGGGGATCTGCAGGTTGTAGCCCGACTGCAGGATTTGATAAGCCAGCCCCGAGCCCTGCCCACCCGTCCCCGCGACAAACTCGGCGACCACGGCGCCTATCAGCGCCAGGCCGCTGCTGATGCGCAGGCCGCCGAAAAAATAGGGCAAGGCGCCGGGGATGCGCAGCCGCACCAAGCGCTGCCAGCGCGAGGCGCGATACAGGGTGAACAGATTGTTGAGGTTGCCGCTGACGCTGTTGAGACCCAGGGTGGTGTTGGAGATGATGGGAAAAATGGCGATGATGGTGGCGCACACCACCAGCGCCAATTCAGTGTTCTTGATCCAGATGATGATCAACGGGGCAATCGCCACAATGGGGGTGACCTGCAACATCACCGCATAGGGAAACAGGCTCATTTCCAGCCAGCGGCTCTGGGCGAACAGCAGCGCCGCCAGCGTGCCCAGCAGCGTGGCGGCAAGAAAGGCGAAGAAGGTGACTTTGAGAGTCATCAGCAGCGCGAAGAACAGCGTGGGCGCATGCGCCACCAGCGCCTGCGCGATGAGCAGCGGGCCCGGCAGCAGATAAGAGGGAATGTGGCCGACCTCGACCACCAGTTGCCAGATCAGCAGAAACAGCACGCCCACCCCCAGGGGTGCGGCGACGCGGAGAACGCGCGGTTGTTGTAGCAAGGCAGCAGGGGTCATGGCGTTGCGGTGCTGGAGGTTGGCAGACAAGGTGCTCAGGCGCTGGCTTCAGGAGCCGTCGGACTTGCTGGGCAGGATGCGCAGTTCCTTGATGAACTGCAGGTCGTAGGCCTTGCGGTAGTCGAAGCCGGCGGGCAGCATCTTGTTCTGCACCATGTAATCGAACATGGCTTTCCAGCGCGCGTCCGTCATGGCGCCGATGCCTAGCGTCTGCGCTTCGTCGCCCGTGACGATCTGGTACCTCTTGAGCATGCGGATGGAGAAATCGATCTGCTCGGCGCTCTGCTTGGGGTTGGCCTCTGTGATGAGTTTGTCGCCCGCAGCGGGATCGGCCAGATACGACTTCCAGCCTTCGAGCGAGGCTTTGACGAAGGCAGCCACCCACTGCGGATGCTCCTTGATGAGAGCGGTGCGGGTGTCGATGGTCTTGCCGTAGGCCATCCAGCCGTCATCGGCCAGAAGGAAGACCACGGGCTTCTCGCCGCCTTTCTCGATGGCCAACGGCTCGTTGCCGACATAGCCCTGCATGGACATGTCCTTGTCGTGCAGAAAGGGGGCGACGCTGGCGTTGTAAGGCCGCTGCTGCGCCTTGGTGTAGCCAAACTTGCCCTCCAGCCATGGCCACCAGGTGGCGTTGGCGTACTGCGCCACCATGATGGGCTTGCCCTTGAGTTCGGCCAGCGACTTGATGCCCTGGTGCGCGATCAGCGCCTGGGGATCTCTCTGGAAGAACGCTGCCACCGTGGCGACCGGCGCACCGCGCTCGACTGCCTGCATCGTCTGCATCGGATAGCCGGTGTAAAAGTCGCATGAGCCGCTGGCGAGCAACTGCTGGCCGTTGATCTGCGGCCCGCCGGGTTGGATATTCACATCCAGCCCGGCCTTCTTGTAGAGGCCGAGCGCGAGCGCCTGATAGAAGCCGCCCTGCTCGGCTTGCGGAAACCAACTGGTGCAGAGTTTGAGCTTGGGCAGCGCCTGAGCGCTGGCCGCAGGCAGGGATGCCAGCGCACCCAGGGAAATCAATGCGACAGAGACGAGGTGACGAATGGACATGATCATGGAGGCTGGGGCAGGAAAAAAGGGGGTTACTTGAGATCGGCTGCATCGGGCAGCACCTTGATGGCCTTGATGAACTGAAGGTCGTAGACCTTGCGATAGTCGAAGCTGGCGGGCGCCATCTTGTTCTGCACCATGAAATCGAACATCTCTTTCCAGCGTGCATCGGTCATGGCGCCTATGCCGAGCTTGGCCGCATCACCACCGGTGACAAGCTGGTATTTCTTCATCATGCTCAGGCCGAACGCGAGTTGCTCGGGGGACTGCTTGGGGTCGGCTTCGACGATCAGCTTGTTGCCCGGGGCGGGATCGGCGAGGTAGGACTTCCAGCCCTCGACAGACGCTTTGACGAAGGCCGCCACGGCCTGGGGCTTCTTGTCGATCAGGCTACGCGTGGTGTCGATGGTTTCGGCGTAGGCCGGCCAACCGTAGTCGGACAGCAGGAACACCACCGGCTTCTCTCCGCCCTGCTCGATCATCAGCGGCTCGGAGCCGACATAGCCCTGCTGCGAGAGATTCTTGTTCTGCAGAAACTGGGCGACATTGAAGGTATAGGGACGCTGCTGAGACTGCGTGAAGCCGTACTTGTTTTCCAGCCAGGGCCACCAGGTGGTGTTGACGTAAGAAGCCACGAGGATGGGTTTTCCCTTG
>JAQTVS010000095.1 GCA_028706735.1 Thiomonas sp. | reverse complement strand
AGGAGAGACATCATGTTGACTCCCGAACAGTTCGCCGCCGCGCAAAAAACCCAGTTTGAAGCCTTTTTTGGCCTCGCCAGCAAGTCCATGGACAACATGGAAAAGCTCGTCGACCTGAACATGCAAGCGATGAAAACCACGTTGCAAGAAGGCGCTGAGCACACCATGGCGCTGATGTCGGTCAAAGACCTGCAGGAACTGTCGAGCCTGCAATCTGGATGGATGCAGCCCATGGCGGAAAAGATGCTGTCCTACTCACGCCACGCCTACGAAATCGTCTCCGGCGCACAGGCTGAACTGGCCAAGACTGCTGAATCGCAGTTTGCCGACTCGCACAAGAAATTCATGGACCTGGCCGAGTCTGCCGCCAAAAATGCCCCCGCTGGCTCCGAAACCGCAGTGGCCATGATGAAAAGCGCCATGAACGCCGCCAACAACGCCTACGACTCGGTGCAGAAAGTCACCAAGCAAGCAGCGGAAGCGGTGGAAGCCAATATGAACGCAGTCACCAGCACGGCGATGAAGGCGGCGCAATCCACGCGCACCGCCGCCAAGCGCGCCACAGCCTGAGAACAGGCATTCTCATCAAACGGTGGCGTGTCATCTTCTGATGGCGGGCTACGTTAAAACCAAACCGGGCAAGTCGGCAATCACACAAAAATCGCCGTTTCGCCCAACAAGTTGTCTCCTCGGTACCCCAAAGGTACCCTTCCAGCCGGTCTTCTGACCGGCTTTTTTTTGGGCAACTCAATGTGCGCAGGCCTGACGATCGAGTTCACCGAGCAGGGAGCTCAACAACTGCAGCGTGGGCATGGGGTGCTGGGCGCAACGGGCCATTTCCAGAGGGGCGTGGAGAAGCGCGGCAATTTCCAGCGCGCGGCCCCGCTCCAGATCTTGCAGGGTGGAAATTTTCACTGGGCCGATGCCACGGGCGATGTCCAGGCGCTGGTCGATGCTGACCAGCGGGTCGCAGCCGTACGCGCGCGCCAGACCCATGATTTCCGCCATGCCTGCGCGAATGATCTCGATCAGCTCCGGGTTGTCGCAGATGGCGTTCATGCGCGCCCGGGTCAGGCCGGCCACCGGGTTGAAGGTCGCGTTGCCCACCAGCTTCATCCAGATCGCGTCACGAATGCGCGGGGTGACCTGCGGGTCGCAGCCTGCTGCGCCGAACAATGCCGCGAGCGACTGCACTCGCGCCGTGATCTGATGCGTGGGCTCGCCCAGCACATAGCGATACTGCCCGTTGCCGCGTATCACTCCGGGGCTGACGACCTCGGCGCTGGCATGCACCACACACCCCACCAGATGCGCCGGGTCGAGGTCGGCCAGCATGCGTCCGTCCGGATCGATGCTTTGCAGATGCGCCGTACTGCCATCCGCCGCCTTGGCGTAAGTGCTGGAGTCTCCATGGAAATACCACCACGGCACGCCGTTGATCGCAGGCAGCACCACGGTGTCCATCCGCAACAAAGGGCGCAACTGCGGCAGGATCGGGGCGATCTGATGCGCTTTCAGCCCGAGGATGACCAGATCCTGCGGGCCGAAGGCAGCCAGATCCTCATTGGCCTGCACCTCGACGCACAGGCGCTCCTGCGGGTCTTCCAGGCACAAGCCGGAATGGCGGATGGACTGCAGATGCGCCCCGCGCGCCAGCACGCCCACCGCATGCCCGGCAGCCGCAAATTTCACGGCCATGGCGCCGCCTACGGCGCCAGCGCCCACCACCACGATCTTCCAGGGTTTTGACATCTGCCGCTCCGGTTTTGTCTGTGGCCTGTGCGCCGCAGAACGTGCAGCCCAGCCTTCATCCAACGACAATACCACGCCAAATCCATCATGCTGACGCCACGACAAGTTCTCATCCTCGTGCATGGCCGCTATTTCACGAGCGGCCTGGTGTCTGCCGTGGGCGTGGCCATACTCGGCCTGGTGGCCTACGCGCTCGCAGGCCTCGGCCCGGCCATCGCACTGGGCAGCGGCGCGCTCACCGTGTGTTTTGCCGACAATCCAGCGCCCACCCGGGTCAAGCGGGTCGAACTGCTGTTCACCAGCGTGGCCAGCACCGTCGCGTTCGCCCTGGTCAGCGCCAGCCTGTGGTGGCCGCCTGTGCAGATCGTGCTCATTCCGCTGTTGGGTTTTTTCAGCGGACTGATTGCAGTGTGGGGCAAGCGGGCGCTGGCCATGAGTTTCAGTGTGCTGTTCATCTCGGTCATCACCTTGGGCTCCCCGGCCATGCAGGGCCCGGCGCAGCTTGCCGCCGCAACCGCGCTGTACCTGCTTGGGGCGCTGCTCTACACCGCCTATGCGCTGCTTCTTGCGCACTGGCTGCGGCGCCGCACCAAGCAGCAGGCGCTGGCCGAACTGCTGGCGCAGCTCGGTTTGTTCGCCCACTGGCTGGCCGACAATCTCAGCGCGCATTCCGCCGGAGTGGGCGGCGCCGTGGTGCATCTCACCGCAATCAACGACACCCTGCAGAGCACCCGCGACATCGTGCTGCGCGACGTCAACACCGACGCGGAGCGCGCCTTGGCCGCGCGTCTCATCCTGTTGCTGGAGGTCAATGAGGCGCTGCTGGCCAGCCAGACCGATGCCGACCTGATCCTGAGCCAGTTCGATGCCACTCCGGTGCCCGACGCGCTGCGCGACTGGACACGGCGCATCGGCAATGCGCTGGATCAGCGTGCGGACGCGCTGCTGCGCTCCACGCCCGCCGCCACCCTGCCCGCCCAACTGCCCTGCGCGCAAACCATCGCGCATGCGCTGGACACTTTGCAGCCCAGCCACCCCAGCGCAGCCTTCGATCAGGCGCGCATGGCCTTGCGCGCCAGCGCCGACAAGCTGCAGCGCATCACCGACCTGCTTGTGCAACTGCCACTGTCCGACGCCCCCACCGAAACCGATCCACTGCAAGGCATGGACCTGCAAGCCTTCCTCAGCCCCCTGCGCTACGACCCGGATGCACTGTGGCAATCGATCCGCTGGGAATCCCCCATCCTGCGCTACGCCATCCGCCTGTCGCTGGCCATGCTGGCGGGCGAGCTGCTGCTGCGCGCCCTGCCCTACCACCCGCATGATTACTGGGTGCTGCTGACCATCGGCGTCATTCTGCGGCCCAACTACAGCGTCACCCGCCAGCGCATCAAGGACAGGGTGCTGGGCACTCTGCTGGGCTGTGTGCTGGTTGCGGGACTGCTGAGCCTGCATCCCTCCCTCGCGGTGATGACCCTGGGCGTGTTTGCCTCCCTGGCCCTGGCGCGCACCTTCATCACCCTCAACTATCGCTTCACCGCGCTGTTTGCCAGCATCAACGCCCTGCTGCTGGTCGCACTGCTGGAGCCGGGCGTCCAGTTTCTCGTCACGCAACGTCTGCAAGACACGTTGCTGGGCGCGGTGCTGGCCTGGGCGTTCAGCTTCGTGCTGCCGCGCTGGGAGGCCAATGATCTGCGCCGCCAGGTGGACGCACTGCAACGCGCCGCGCTGGGCTATGCCAAAGCCGTGCTCGACCCGCAGCAGGTCAGCGATCTGAACTACCGCCGCGAGCGCAAGCGCATTCAGGATGCGCTCGCCGCCATAGGCGGACTGCACGCCCGCATGCTGGAAGAGCCGCGCCAGCACCAGCACATGCAGCGCGAACTCGCCGCCTTCATCGCCCACGGCGATGTGCTCAGCGCCCACCTCGCCACGCTGCGGGTGCTTCGGGCGCAGCGTGGCGACCGTGTGCTCCCCGCGTCCGAGCAGGAGCGCCTGCGCAGCACCCTCAACCTGCTTGAAGGCTGTCTCGCAACGGGCGGCAACCCGGCCTGCGCCGACGCAACCAGCGCCGGCCCAGTGGACAATCCGGTCGAGCGCCGCTTGCGCGAGGTGGAGGCCGAAGCGCGCACCATGGCCCGCCTGTCGCGGCAGATCCTTTCCCCCGCAGCCACATAGGGCCTGTTCACGCTCTATCTGCACCCGCGTTGCCCCCAGACGGGGCGTCTGGGCGGCGCACTGCCACGTTGCAGTCCGCTTGTGGTGCAACACACCACGGTGCGCCTCGCGTTGCCTCCGCCCAGACGCCCGGCGCGGATGCAGATAGAGCGTGAACAGGCCCTAAAATACCGCTTTGCGTCGGCAGCGCCCATCCACGCGGGCACGCTCACAAACCTCTTCTGCCGCGCCATCCCCTCAGCCCACCATGACTTCCAAGCGCCGCCTTTTTGTCACCACCGCCCTGCCTTACGCCAATGGCCCGTTTCACATTGGCCACATCATGGAATACATCCAGGCCGACACCTGGGTGCGGTTTCAGCGCATGCAGGGCAACGAGGTGCATTTCGTCGGCGCCGACGACGCCCACGGCGCGCCCATCATGATCGCCGCCGAAAAGGCCGGCAAGACGCCGCAGCAGTTCGTCGCCGACATCGCCGCCGGCCGCAAGCAATACCTCGACGGCTTTCACATCCGCTTCGACAACTGGCACAACACCGACGGTCCTGAAAACCACCAGCTCGCGCAGGACATCTACCGTGCGCTGCGCAAGAACGGACTGATCGCGGTGCGCGACATCGAGCAGTTCTTCGATCCGGTCAAGGGCATGTTCCTGCCCGACCGCTACATCAAAGGCCAGTGCCCCAAATGCGGCGCGGCCGACCAGTTCGGCGACGCCTGCGAAGTGTGCGGCGCGGTGTACGCGCCCACCGAGCTCAAGCACCCCTACTCCGCCCTGTCCGGCGCCACGCCCGAGCTGCGCAAGAGCGAGCATTACTTCTTCCAACTGTCCTCCGAACGCTGCGCCGAGTTTCTGCGCGACTGGACGCAGGCCGCCAACGCCCACGGCCAGCCGCATCTGCAAACCGAAGTGCTGAACAAAGTGCGCGAGTGGTTCACTACCGACGAAAACGGCCACGGCGGCCTGGCCGACTGGGATATCTCGCGCGACGCGCCCTATTTCGGCATCGAGATTCCAGACGCACCCGGCAAGTATTTCTACGTCTGGCTCGACGCCCCCATCGGCTATCTCGCCAGCTTGAAAAACCATTTCGACAAGGGCCAGGCCGCGCAGCACTGGCACGCACCCTCGCGCACCCCGCAGAGCTTTGACGCCTTCGTCGCCGACCCGGCGGTGGAGCAGGTGCATTTCATCGGCAAGGACATCGTCTACTTCCACACCCTGTTCTGGCCGGCCACTCTGCACTTCTCCGGCCGCAAGACCCCGAGCCAGATCAACGTGCATGGCTTCGTCACCGTCGGTGGCGAGAAGATGAGCAAGAGCCGGGGCACCGGCATCTCACCGCTGAAGTATCTCGACATCGGCCTCAACCCGGAGTGGCTGCGCTACTACCTCGCCGCCAAGCTGAGCGCGCGCGTGGAAGATGTGGACTTCACGCCGGAAGACTTTGTCGCCCGGGTGAACAGCGACCTGATCGGCAAGTACGTCAACATCGCCAGCCGCGCCGCCAGATTCATCAGTCAGTATTTCGACGGCAAGCTCGGCTACGCGGAACCAAGCAACGCACTGCGCGACACCGCCCGGGCGCTCGCCGACGACGTGGCCGCTGCTTTCGAAGCGCGCGAATATGCCCGCGCCCTGCGCGAAATCATGGCCTACGCAGACCGCATCAACACCGCGTTCGACGCCGCCCAGCCCTGGATTCTGGCGAAGGACGAGGCCCGCCGCGCCGAACTGCAAGATGCCTGCTCGCGCGCGCTGGCCGGGTTCTGGCTGCTGTCTGTCATGCTCACGCCGGTGCTGCCCGCGCTCACCGCCCGCGCGGCGCGCGAGCTGTTCGGCCTGGAGCGCGACTTCCTCTGGGGCGACGCTGCCGAACTGCCGCAGCACACCGCGCCCTACCAGCATCTGATGCAGCGCATCGACCCCAAGCTCCTCGACCAGTTGTTCGAGAACGATTCTTCCACTGCCACGACAGCAAACCCTGCAGCAAACCCTGCACAAAATCCGACAGCCGCCACGGCCAACGGCAAGCCTATGCCTTCCACGACAGAGACCGCCGCGCAAGACCCCTTCATCACCATTGACGACTTCGCCAGGATCGATCTGCGCATTGCGCGCATCCAACATGCCGAAGCCGTGGAAGGCTCTACCAAACTCCTGCGCCTGACCCTCGACGTGGGCGAAACCACCCCCGATGGCCAGCCCCGCACCCGCACTGTGTTCTCCGGCATCTCCAGCGCCTACAAGCCCGAAGACCTGATCGGCAAGCTCACCGTGCTGGTGGCCAACCTCGCGCCGCGCAAGATGAAGTTCGGCCTCAGCGAAGGCATGGTGCTGGCCGCCAGTGCCGCCGACGAAAAGGCGCAGCCCGGCCTCTACATCCTCGAACCGCACGCCGGCGCTCAGCCCGGCATGCGCGTGCGTTAATTTCTCTGCGGTCCAGTCGCGCCGCCCCCAACTCTTTCCCACATCGCCATGAAACGTGTTGAACATGCTCTGGAAGTCCTGATTTTCGGCAGCCGCTGGCTGCTGGCGCCGTTTTATCTCGGCCTCGTGCTGGGCATCGTCCTGCTGCTGGTGAAGTTTGTCAAAACCTTCGTCAGCGCGGTTTCCGTGGTGTTTTCAGGCACGGGCGGCGAGGCCATGCTGGCCATCCTGTCGCTGGTGGATATCGCCCTGGTGGCCAATCTGCTGATCATCATCATCTTCGCCGGCTACGAAAACTTCGTCTCCAAGATCAACACCGGCGACAGCGAAGACCGCCCGAGCTGGATGGGCCACGTCACATTCTCAGACCTCAAGCTCAAGCTCATCGGCTCCATCGTGGCCATCTCGGGTGTGGAGTTGCTCAAATACTTCATCAATGTGCGCGAGGCCAGCCGTGACGACATGCTGTGGGCCATCATCATCCACTTGGTGCTGGTGTTCTCCGGCGTGATGTTCGCGTTGATGGACAGGCTGTCTGGCATCAAGGCGGACAGCCACTGAGCCGGTTAGGCTCGCGGTTTCCACTGGCCTTTATCAGGAGAGCCCCATGGCCGCACTCGACGACATCGTTCGCAACTTCCCCGACACCGACTGGAGCGCCACGCCCACCGAGCGCGCGCCGACCACCAACGTGGAGCACCTGCTCGAAGGCGGCCATGTGCTGTGCTTTCCCCATCTGGCGTTCGCTTTGTCTGTGCAGGAGCAGCGCTTCCTCACCCCCGCCGTCAGCGACGGCAAGGCCAAGAACATCAGCCTGCGCGATGACGGCAGCCTGCGCGGCGCCTCCGGCAGCGCGCAGGACCAGGCCGATCTCCGCGACATGATCCAGCGCTTTTCCACCCAGGCGCAGCACTTGGTCAACCGGCTGTTTCCGCACTACCGTGGCAAGCTGCGCGCAGCCAAGGCCTCGTTCCGGCCGATGCAGGTCGAAGGCCGCGACACCAGTTGGCGCAAGGACGACACCCGGCTGCACGTCGATGCATTTCCTTCCAACCCGGTGCACGGCGTGCGGCTGCTGCGCGTCTTCACCAATCTCAACCCGGCGGGGGCGCCGCGCAAATGGCGCGTGGGCGAGCCCTTCCCTGAGTTTTTGCAGCGCTTCGCGCCGCGGCTCACTCCGCCCGTGCCCGGCTCCGCCGCAGTGATGCGTGCGCTCAAAATCACCAAATCGCAGCGCACGGACTACGACCACTACATGCTGCAACTGCACGACAAGATGAAGGCCGATCTGGCCTATCAGAAAGACGCGCCACAGCGCGACGTGGACTTCGATCCCGGCACGACCTGGGTGGTGTTTTCCGATCAGGTGCTGCACGCCGTGATGGGCGGGCAATACATGATGGAGCAGACCTTCTACCTCGAACCCACGCATCAGCTCTACCCCCACACCGCACCGCTCAAGGTGCTGGAAGACATGCTCGGCAAGGCACTGCTGCCTGCCGCATGACGCACGCAGGCCTGCCGCTGCAGTGGGGACGAAACGGCTTGCCCGCCGCGCCGCGCCGCATTCTGCTGGTGCAGATTTCCGCCATGGGCGACCAGGTGCAGACCCTGCCAGCCGTTTCCGACATTGCCGCGCGCTGGCCCGGCATCGACATCGACTGGGCGGTGGACGCCCGCTTCGCCGATATTGCGCGTCTGCATCCCGCCGTGCGCAAGGTGTTTGCGCTGCCGCTCAAATCCGCCCAGCAGCAGCGCAGCCTCGCCGGGGTGCGCGCGCTGTGGTCCAGCGTGCGCGCGCTGCGCACCGAGCCTTACGACCTGGTCTGGGACCCGCACAGCGTGCTCAAGAGCGCCATCGTTTCACGCCTCGCCCGCAGCCCATTGCGCGTGGGTTACCGTGCGCAAGACTGTGGCGGCGAGCCGCTGGCCGCGCGCGCCTATCACCTGCACTTCGCCCGCCCTGAGGGTCAGCATGGCACCGAAGGGCGGCGGGTGTTTGCCCGGGCCGTGCTCGACACCGATCCGGCACGCGCGGTGGACTACGCCATAGACCAGCGCTTCCCCAGCGCGCCAGCGACGGCAGACGCGCCCACGGTGTTCCTCGCCCACGGCGCGTCCAAACCCGAAAAGCTCTGGCCGCTCGGCCACTGGCAGCAACTCGCGGCGCGGCTGGTGCAAGGCGGCATGCAAGTGCAACTCACCTGGGGCAACGCGGCGGAGCTGGAACAGGCGCAGCATCTCCTCGCCAGCCTGCCCGCGGGAACAGCGCGCCTGCTCGACCGCCGCAGCCTGCTGGACATGCTGACCATCATCGCCGAGAGCGGTCTCGTCATCGGCGTCGATACTGGTTTCACCCATCTGGCTGCCGCGCTGCGCCGCCCCGTGGTGGGCTTGTTCGTCAGCACTGGGCCGGAATTGTTCACCCCGACATCTCCGGACCTGGCATGCACACTCGGCGGAAATGGCGTGACGCCCAGCGTCGATGCCGCCTGGCAGGCTGTCCAGCAATTGACCCGGTTTGCTCCATCAGCCACCCGCTGATTGCGGAGCCAAAAAAAGACCGCTTCACGGCGGTCTTTTTGCATGTAACAGAATCACTTGGCGGTGTAGCGCGCCGCGCTGGCGGTGATTTCCGCGCGGGCGGCGTCCGCTCCGGCCCAGCCTTCGGTCTTCACCCATTTACCCGCTTCGAGGTCTTTGTAGTGGTTGAAGA
>JAQTVS010000094.1 GCA_028706735.1 Thiomonas sp. | reverse complement strand
CGATCTCATTCATCGCCCAGATCGGCAAAGCGCCGAGCAGGCCGGTCTGGCTCAACCTGGAACACCTCAGCGCCGAAGCCCTGGTGGATCTGCATCACCTCAAGCCCTCGCCGCAAAGCGGCGGCGTCCAGAAGTACTTTTACTACCCTGGCTTCACCGGCAAGACAGGCGGCCTGCTCCGGGAAGCCAACCTGATTGCGCAACGGGACAACTGGCAGATGCAGCCCTCGGCCAAACGCATTGCCATGCGCGCCCTGGGCCTGCCGCCGCCGCCCGATCATGCACTCACCGTGCTGCTGTTCAGCTACGCACGCCAGCGCTTCGAAGGCTGGCTGCACTCCATGGCCGCCTCGGAGCGTCCGGTCGCATTGTGGGTCTGCCCTGGCCCGGTGATGAGTTCCATCAATTCCTGGCTTGACATGGAGTTGCAGACCGGCCAGATCACCAGCCGTGGCAGCCTGGCCATCTACGCCCTGCCCTACGTCGCGCAAGAGCGCTTTGACGAACTGTTGTGGGCGGCAGACGTGTGCATCGTGCGCGGGGAAGACTCGTTCGTGCGGGCGCAATGGGCGGCCAAACCCTTCATCTGGCATATCTACCCGCAGGAAGACAGCGCCCACGACCGCAAGCTAGACGCCTTTCTCGACCGCTACCTTGCCGACGCCGACAAGGATCTTCGCGATACCGTGATCCACTTCTGGACCGCCTGGAACCGCGGTCTCGATCTGGCCCCGGCCTGGCTCGAATTCGTCGATAGTCTGCCCGCGTTGCAGCGACACACGCTCAAGTGGTCGCGCAAGCTGCAGACCCAGACCGATCTGGCCAGTCAGCTCGTCCATGAAGTGTCGCGCCTGGCCGACGGTCGGCCCAGTCTCGTGGCTGCCCGGTAGAATGGGCATTTATTTGAATTCCCACAGACTGTTCAATGAAGATCGCTCAAGAGATTCGCGCCGGTAATGTCATCATGGTTGGCGACAACCCGATGGTGGTGCAAAAAACCGAATACAGCCGCGGTGGCCGCAACGCCGCCACGGTGAAAATGAAACTGAAGAACCTGCTCACCAGCGGCGGCACCGAAGCCGTGTACAAGGCCGACGACAAGATCGACGCCGTCACGCTCGAGCGCAAGGACTGCACCTACTCCTACTTCGCCGACCCCATGTATGTCTTCATGGACACCGACTACAACCAGTACGAGGTGGAAAAAGACAATATGGGCGATAGCCTGAACTACCTGGAGGACGGCATGGCGGTTGAAGTGGTGTTTTACGACGGCAAAGCCATCTCCGTCGAAATGCCCACCACCGTGGTGCGCGAAATCATCTACACAGAACCCGCCATCAAAGGTGACACGTCCGGCAAGGTGCTCAAGCCGGCAAAGCTGTCCACCGGCTACGAAGTGCCCGTGCCCATTTTCGTGGCGACTGGCGACAAGATCGAGATCGACACCCGCACCGGCGAGTACCGCAGCCGCGTCTGACCCGCGACCTTTCTGCCTTGCCTCACAAAAAACCGCCGCGCAGGCGGTTTTTTCATAAATCGTGGACGGCGTTTCATTCTGATCGTGGACGCGCCGGGGGAGCGCACAAGCGATGGGTTCAATGGATTGCGAAGTCGTCAGTCAGCAGCAAATCGAGCTTGGCCGGTTGGGTCATGCCGGGCATGGCTGCCGTCGCCGTGGGCGGCCTGCAGAGCGTCGAACAGGCGTGCGGCGCGCGTGTTCAGCACCGAGAAGCCCGGGCGGGCGGCCTGATGCGCCGGGGCGCAACCCAGCCAGGTCTTGCCGCACCCGGTGGCGCCGGTGATGAGCAAGTTCTGCGCATGGCGCAGCCAGTCGCCGCCCGCCAGATTGGCGATGGGGCGCCGGTCCAGGCCGCGGCTGGCCTGCCGGTTGATGTCCTCCACGCAGGCCGCGGAAACCTTGAGCCGGGCCGCCTTGAACAGGCGCTGCGGGCGGCGGGCGTCCCGCCAGGCGATCGCGCTTTGCACCAGCAGCGTGAGCCGCTCGTCCAAGCCCAGGGCGGCCGCCGCCGTGCTGCTGGCTTGGTCCGTCAGGGCGTGGACCATGCCGTCCGGGCGCAGTTCGCGCAGTTGGTCGAGGGGGTGTTCATTGCGCATCGTTGTTCTCCGTCAGTGGTAGTCATCGGCGCCGCGCACGTTCTCGTGCGCGGGCAAGCCGGTGGACGCCGCCGTCTGCCCGGCGCCATCGACGAACAGCGTCTCGCCGGCCCCATGCCCCTGGCGCATCGAGCGCTTGAGGGTCTGCGCCCAGGCGCGGTACTTGACGCAGAAACTGGTGTGCTTGTAGGCCAGCGCGTTGCCCTGCGCGTACGCTTCCCACAGCAGCATCAGCGTCACGCCGGGGTGCTTGCGTTCCTGGGGAATGGCGGCAAAATCGGGGGCAAGATGATCGCTGACGCGCGGCAATGGCGGGCGGTACAGCCGCCCCTCCAGCTCAACGTCGGTCAGCGTCCGGGCCACCGCCCAGCCTTCCCGGTCACGCGGGCCTGCGGCACGTACTTGCCCGCCGCGCTCTTGGACAGATTGAGCGCGCGGGCCACTTCGCGATAGGTCAACCCAAGCTGCAGCTGCAGCATCCTCGACAGCGAGTGGCCCGCGCTGGACGCCGCGTTCACCCGCTGGCTTGCGCCGGAGAACTTCGATCAGAACGGGCGGCAGCGCGGGCGCTTATCCGCGCGCACCGCCGCTGCTCTGCGGCATCCGCCCGATCAGGCCGAGTAAACCGGAAACGCGTCGGTCAGATTCTTCACCGCAGCGCGCACGCGCTCCAGCGCGCTCGCATCTTCCGGCTTGTCGAGCACATCAGCAATTAAATGCGCGGTCTGAATGGCCTCGGCCTCATTGAAGCCGCGCGTGGTCATCGCCGGTGAACCCACGCGGATGCCCGAGGTGACAAAGGGCTTTTCAGGGTCATTCGGAATGGCGTTCTTGTTCACCGTGAGGTGCGCCTCGCCCAACACCTTTTCGGCCGCCTTGCCCGTGATGTTTTTGGCGCGCAGATCAACCAGCATGACATGCGACTCGGTGCGTCCGCTGATGATGCGCAAGCCGCGGCTCGTGAGGGTTTCGGCCATCACCCGCGCGTTGACAAGCACCTGCTGTTGATACACCTTGAACTCCGGCGACAGCGCCTCCTTGAAAGCGACCGCTTTCCCCGCAATCACATGCATCAGCGGCCCGCCCTGAATGCCGGGGAAGATGGCGCTGTTGATCGCCTTGGCGTGCTGTTCCTTCATCAGAATGACGCCGCCGCGCGGGCCGCGCAGGCTCTTGTGCGTCGTCGTGGTCACCACGTCGGCATGCGGAACCGGGTTGGGATAGACGCCGGCCGCAATCAGCCCGGCGTAGTGCGCCATGTCCACCATGAAATAGGCGCCAATGTCCTTGGCCACGCGGGCAAAGCGCTCGAAGTCGATGCGCAGGCTGTAGGCGCTAGCCCCGGCGATGATGAGCTTCGGCCTGTGCTCGTGCGCCAGGCGCTCCATGGCGTCGTAGTCAATTTCTTCCTGGGCGTTGAGGCCGTAGCTCACCACTTTGAACCACTTGCCGCTCATGTTCAGCGACATGCCGTGCGTCAGGTGGCCGCCTTCGGCCAGGCTCATCCCCATGATGGTGTCGCCAGGATTGAGCAGGGCGAAAAACACGCCCTGATTAGCCTGCGAGCCGCTGTTGGGCTGCACATTGGCAGCCTCTGCGCCAAAGACTTGCTTCACCCGGTCGATGGCGAGCTGCTCGGCGATGTCGACAAACTCGCAGCCGCCGTAATAGCGTTTGCCGGGGTAGCCCTCGGCGTACTTGTTGGTGAGTTGCGAGCCCTGCGCCTGCATCACTGCGGGCGAGGTGTAGTTTTCCGAGGCGATCAGCTCGATGTGGTCTTGCTGGCGTTGATTTTCAGACTGGATGGCGGCCCACAAGTCGGGGTCGGTCTGGGCGATGGTGATGCGGCGGTCGAACATGGAAAAGGTCCAGGTAACGGCCCGCGCCTGCTTCGGTGAGATGGAAGCGCGCAAGCCTGGGCTGATAAAAATCATTGACAGCGATGGCGCTGGCCCAGGCGAACGGCTTAAAGTCCAGCACTCCCCGGTGGTTCGTCCCACCTCAAGATCGGCTTGGAAGCCCACCTTTATCGCCAGTCGTGCAGACCCGTATGGTAATACTTTGGGGCGAATTGCTCAGGTCAGCGAAGACGGTTTTTGTTCCGCAGACTGCGGCTCAACGGCAACGGTCGGCTTGACCGCCGGACTTGCCGCAGTGGTCCCTGCATGCGTCCCCGCGCTGGCCGTCAGAGGCGCAGCGGTCTGCTTGGGCGACACGCCAGCCACCCGCTCAAGCTGCACCTGCTCGGCCAGCACCTTGTCAGCGTAACCTCCCTCGCTCGCATCGGTCGTTGCGCCAACGTAGTAGCGCAGACCGATCCGCACCGACCCGCCGCGGTTGATCGCATCTTTAAGCACCAGAGCGCCGACACGCAAATTGGCCAACGGATCGATGCTGGCCTGCGGTCCGCCGAATGCGGCAAATTTATCGCGGTGCACACCGGCCATCACCTGCATCAGCCCCGTCGCTCCCGCGCCGCTTGCGGCGTAGGGATTGAACGACGACTCCACCGCCATCACGGCAAGAATCAGCAGGGGATCGAGTTTTTGCTGCCGACCCACGGTCCAGGCGGCGCTGACGAGTTGCGCCATGGCATTGGGCGCAATGCTGTAACGCCGCGCCAGCCAGTTGGACACCGTGCGTTGCTGCAGAGTGAGCGCGGGCGCATCGCTCGGCGGCACTGATGCGGCCTGCGCCATCGGCAACAACGCATCCGCCGGCTTTTGCGCCAGCGCCTGCAGTTCATCGGTTGCGGTTTTACGCGCCATGACCCATTGGGTCAGGCCGCGGTCCAACGAAGAAATGGCTTTGGGCTGGAAATACAGATACGCCCCGCCAAGCACCACAAACAGGCCCACCATCATCAAGGTCTGATGCGTCAATTCCCAAAATCCCCCCATCAACCGGCGTGCGCGCGGCAGAGTGGATTGCATTGCGTTCAACATGGAACACTCCTGTGTCTAAGCGGAAAAGCCGCTGCGTGAGACAAATTGCAGACGTCGTTTCTCAAGGGCACAGATCCGACAACACAGGCTCACCAAGGGAGCCCGACAGCCTAAGATGCCGACTTTGTGTCAGTCCTGCATCGAACTGCTGCGATCAAGTTGTTGATCACAGCAAGGCGTGTTTCGGGGCGAGTGTGCAGCCCGCCTGATGAACAGGCGCATTAGGGCAAACACGGATCGAATTTTAAGAATATCGATATTCCTGGTCAACGTATAAGGTCTTATTTCTTACTTCTATTTGTTATATGAAATATCGGGACCTCCGCGACTTCCTCTCCCAACTCGAAGCCCTTTCCCTCTTGCGCCGCAGCAGCCAGGCCGTGTCGCCGCATCTGGAAATGACCGTGGTCTGCGATGCCCTGCTTCGCGGGGGTGGACCTGCCGTGCTGTTTGAACAGCCAACCGGCTACGACATGCCTGTGCTGGGCAATCTGTTCGGCACCCCGCAGCGCGTGGCGATGGGCATGGGCGCGCAGGACGTGAGCGAGTTGCGACGCATCGGCGAGGTTCTGGCGCGGCTGAAGGAGCCCGAACCACCGCGCGGCCTGAAGGACGCGGGCGAACTGATGCATCTGGTCAAGGCCGTCTGGGATATGCGGCCGCACACCGTGTCGCGCCCACCCTGCCAGCAAGTGGTGCTGGAAGGCGCCGATGCAGACCTGAACCGCCTGCCTATCCAGACCTGCTGGCCGGACGACGTGGCGCCGCTGCTGACCTGGGGATTGGTGATCACGCGCGGCCCGCAGAACGTGCCCTCGCCGCGCAAACGGCAGAACCTGGGCATTTACCGCCAGCAACGCATCAGCCGCGATCAGCTCATCATGCGCTGGCTGGCGCACCGTGGCGGCGCACTCGACTTCCGCGAGTTTGCACTGGCCAACCCGGGGCAGCCCTTTCCCATCGCGGTGGCGCTTGGCGCCGATCCGGCCACCACGCTGGGAGCGGTCACGCCCGTCCCGGACACCCTGAGCGAGTACCAGTTCGCCGGTCTGCTGCGCGGCTCCCGCACCGAAGTGGCACGCTGCATCGGGCTCGATCTGCAGGTGCCGGCCACGGCGGAAATGGTGCTGGAAGGCCATATTCCACCCGCCGCCGCAGGTTGGCGCGGGGAAAGCGAAACCGGCGTGCCGCTGATGGAAAAGAACGGCTATCTCCACGCGCTGGAAGGGCCGTTCGGCGACCACACCGGCTATTACAACGAGCAGGAGTGGTTTCCGGTGTTCGAGGTGGCGCGCATCACCCACCGCGAGCAGCCGATCTATCACTCGACGTACACCGGCAAACCCCCGGACGAGCCCGCCGTGCTCGGCGTTGCGCTCAACGAGGTGTTCGTGCCCATCCTGCAAAAGCAGTATCCGGAAATCGCCGACTTTTATTTGCCGCCAGAGGGCTGCAGCTACCGCCTGGCCGTGGTCTCCATCCGCAAGGCGTATGCAGGCCACGCCAAGCGGGTGATGTTCGGCATCTGGGGGTTTCTGCGCCAGTTCCTCTACACCAAGTTCATCATCGTGACCGATGCGGACGTGAACATCCGCGACTGGAACGACGTCGTCTGGGCCGTCACCACCCGGGTCGATCCGGTGCGCGACACCCTGCTGGTGGACAACACCCCGATCGACTATCTCGATTTCGCCTCGCCGCAAGCGGGGCTGGGCGGAAAGATGGGGCTGGACGCAACGAACAAATGGCCTGGCGAGACAACGCGCGAATGGGGTCGTGTCATCACCCCGGATGCGCAGGTGGCGGCGCGAATGCAAGGCCTCATCGACTCCTTGCTGGCCCATTCGGCGCAAAAATAATTTTTTTAAAACAACAATATGGCGGGGAGATTGTCGCGCAGTACGATGATCCCCCCACATGAGAGTCGTGTTTGCCTTGACGCCGTCTTCACCGGGGGCGTACCTTTGGCTGCGTCGTCGCAGTTCGGCTGCTTCGGCATACAGTCCGGGCTGAACCCGGGCTGTTGGAAGACCCCCATCATGCATCCCTGCATGAGCTAGACAGGCGGCAACAAACCCGACTGTCGGACCCCCGGGCCGCAGACCTTCTGGTTGCGGCCCGCTTCATTTCTGCACGACAAATCAATGCATGCCGCCTTGCATGCCCTTGCCTGGCATGGCGGCGCCGCCGCCAGCAATCTTGTCGCGCGGTTCCACCTTGAGCTGCAATTCCATTTGTCCACCCCCCGCGAACTTCACCGTGACCGGGACTGTGGCGCCAATTTTCAGCGGTTCTTTCAGATCCATGAGCATCAGGTGGTAGCCCGAACCCGGCTGCATGCGCAGGGTTTTTCCTGCGGGCAGCGGAATGTCGCCCACTTCACGCATGCGCATGATGTTGTTTTCCATGCTCATGGTGTGCAGTTCCACATGCCCGCAGACCGCAGAGGAAGCAGCCACGATCTTGTCGTCCGCCTTGCCGTGGTTGACGATGGTGAGAAACCCGCCGCCGTTGCGAGCGCCTGGAATGGACGGCAGCGCCTGCGCCTGCGCCACCTCAATGTCTCCCGCACGCTGTGCCATGGCGGCAGGCGACGTCGCCATCATCAGCGCGGCAGCGCCGCAGGCCAGCCAACGGCGCGTGCTCATCAAGTGCGTCATCATTTGTTTTCTCCTCTGGTTTCACTATGTGCGGGCGGCGGCAGCTTTTCAGCGAAAATCGCCACATAAAAACAGTGCATTCTGTCAGCAGCGGACAATTTATAACCTGCGACAAATCGCCGCACGCCCTCACCAGCCGCCATGTCCACCTCAGCCCTGCCCTCGCTTCCCCAGCGCATCACCCTCGCCGGTGGATGTTTTTGGTGCCTCGACGCTGCGTATCGCCCCTTGCGCGGAGTGCTGCGTGTGGAGTGCGGCTACAGCAATGGCCACGCCATGCACCCCAGTTATCGAGAGGTCTGCACCGGACGCACCGGGCATGCCGAAGTGATCCGACTGGACTTCGACCCGGACGTGCTTCCGCTCAGCACGGTGCTTGAGGTGTTTTTTGCCATGCACGACCCGACAACCCTCAATCGGCAGGGCAATGATGTCGGGCCGCAGTACCGCTCGGGCATCTACACCCATGACGCGGAGCAACTGGCTGCGGTGCGCGACTTCGTGCAGAAGCTGAGCGCGCAGAAGCTGTTCTCCGATCCGATCTTGACGGAAATCGAACCTGAATCGAACTACAGCCCAGCCGAGGCCGAGCATCAGGACTACTTTGCGCATCATCCCTATCAGGGCTATTGCGCCGCAGTCATCGCTCCGAAAGTGGACAAGCTGCGCAAGCACTACGCCACCCTGCTGCGCGCAGGCGCATGAAGGCGGCGCAGACGGCAGGAAGCCCGCGCATCGGTGTTCTGGAATGGGCGCGTGTTGCCGTCGGTGGCTTGCTCGGTGTTGCTGCGGTTGGCGGAATCAGCCAACTGATTGAAGGCGGCGGGTGGGCGCATGCGCCCTGGCTGGTGGCGCCCATTGGCGCTAGCGCTGTCATCGTGTTCGCGCTGCCCAGCAGCCCGCTGGGGCGGCCCTGGTCGGTGATTGGCGGCAATACGCTCAGCACGCTGGCGGGCATCGCCTGCGCCCTCTGAGCGCCCCCAGGGTCGGCACGCCGCCCCCCCCGTGGGGGTCAAGGAAACTTGGGGCGGCCCTGCGTTTCCTTGAGAGTCGGCCCGCCCTGGCTTGCAGCTGGCGTGGCCGTCGGCGGGGCGATTGCGCTGATGCTGCAGGCCCGCTGCCTGCACCCGCCTGGCGGCGCTGCGGCCTTGCTGGCAGTGCTGACGCACACCACCGACTGGCGCTTCGCCTTCATTCCTGTCGCTTTGAATTCAACACTGCTCGTGCTCAGCGCCCTGTTGTGGCATGCGGCGACGCGCAGGCCGCATCCAGCTCCGCAACCTGTGGCCGACGCCGCCTTGCCCAATGCGGACGAACTCTCCAGCGCCATCGACGCCGCGGTGGCCCGCTACGGCGAAGTGCTCGACATCGACCGCGCCACCCTGCGTGGCCTGCTCGAAGACGCCCAGACGCAGGCCTACCAA
>JAQTVS010000093.1 GCA_028706735.1 Thiomonas sp. | reverse complement strand
TCGCGCTGCTGCAGCGCCAGCGCTGCCCGCGGCGTGAGTTGAAGGGTGAGCTCCATGCGCCTAGTCCTCTGGGCTCGTATGCTGTTCGGCCAGAGCGAAAGCAATCAGCTGTGAGGCGTCCAGCCCCAGTCGCCCGTACCCGTTGGTCGCCTTGCCGTACACCCCCAGGCTGGCGGCGAAGGCGGCATTGACGCAGGCGCCAACCAGCTCCACCGGCGTGAAATCGCGCTGGTAAGACCCTGCCGTTTTGGTATAGGGCGCAGTGGCCGTTGGTGCGCTGGCCGCAGCCACCTCGACATACGGCGCCAAGGTGGAGGCCGATGGCATGCCGTGCGATCCACGGGTGATGCCGAAGCGAAACACGGCGTGGTTGTTGGGATGCGCCGCGAGGTATTGCACATGCACCAGATCGCCGGGTGCGTAGCGCAGGAAGCCGCAATCGTCGCTTGCCGCCACGCCGCCGATGCTGGGCTGCGGCAGCTCGGCGGTCGTGCCGTTGTTGTCCACATGCACACGCAGCACATAGGCGCCGCCAGCTTCTTCCGCCGCAGTCGCCAGGCGGGTGGTGGCGCCGTCGGCATTGCGCGCGAGGAAACGGAAGGTGCCCGCGCCCGGCATGACCTGATTGCCGTTCTTGTCGAACACTTCGATCTTGACCTCGAACACACCGGCGTCGTCGGTGGCGTTGTCGGCCGAGAGTGGCGGCGCGGCCAGCAGGGTGTTCCAACTCGCGGCAACCTCGCTCACATTGCCGCTGAGCCATTCGCTCGCCACCACCGTGCCGCCCGGATTGGGCGACTCCTGCGGCTTGAACTCGAACAGGCTGGAGTTCGGGCCATGGGTGTTCGGGCCGACGGGATAGCTCTCGTAAGTCGGCAAGCGCCCGCCGGAATACTCCAGCCGATAGCCGCGCGCCTGGGGCGTGGAGATTGCCGTCCAGCTCGGATCGGCAGCCCCGGTGTTGGGCGTGGCATTCAGGCGCCGGTAGGCGTAACGGTAGTACTTGATGCCATCGGTCGGTATGAAGGAGGAATCGTCGTGAATGAAGTTGAGCGTGCCGCCGAAGGGCGCGTTGTGGAGCATGCCGAGGGAGGAATCGGAGTCGTAGTCGAGCATGCCATCTGGACGCACCCAGCCCGTGGGCGCAGCAGGCGCACCGGGCGGAATGCCCCAGATCGGCGCATTGGCAATGGCCCAGGGCAGCACGAACAGCGTGACGCCGGGCGGAATGCCGTAAGGCGGTTCTTCGCAAGCCACGGCGCGCGGCAGGTTGAGCACGATCTCGCTGCCGCAGACATAGGTCCAGTAGGTGCCGCAACCGATGCTGGGGCGGTACACCGTTTGCCAGGCGCCGTCCTGAAACTGCTCGACCCAGAAGTACAGGTCGGGCTGGTCCTTGCAGTCGTAGAAGAACAGCGCGCTGAAGCGGCCTTCACTGTCGGCTTCGGCCACGGTGAAGCAGTTCACCTGGAAATAGCCCCAGAGATAGGCGAGGTCGCAGAGATGGATGAGGATGAGGCTGGAGAGGTCGATGAGCCGGGCGCGCAGTTGCGTCACCGAGCGGGTGCTCGCCAGGGCCGACGCCGCGAACTCCGTTGCCTGGGGCTGCGCCGCGCTTGATGCAACAGCGGGTGCAGCAGCCAGCATGGCGCTGCGTGTGTTGAATGGGCCGGTCAGTGGACCAACCAGCGGCCCTGGATCGGGGATAGGCGGCTTCGGCCACGGCACCACACGCAACTTGTCGAGCAGGTCGTCGCGCAGCTTCAGAATCTCGCGCTCGGGCAGCGTTTCAAGCACTAGGCGGATGCGATCGACCTCGCACACATGCACCCGGGCGTGGCACACCGGCAAGGTTTTCACGCTGCCGTTGGGCAGGGTGAAGCGCTTCTGCAACCGCCCGCGCACCACGCAAAAGCACCAGCGCGGAAACACATAACTCGGAATGCGCAAGTCGATCGCGGGCTTTTCCACTAGAAAGCGCGTGGGCAGGGCATACGCGCCCATGCGCTTGAGCGCCGCGGCCGTCGGCGGCGACTTCCCCTTCTCGATCTGCGGGCCGAGATAGACCTCCAGCATCTGGCCGTTCAATTCCGCCGGCACTTCAACCGCAGCAGCGCCCTTCTCCAGCGCTGCGCTGCCGAGCAGCTCGCCTTGCGCATTGAAGGCATAGGCCTGCAGCGGCGGCGCCTCGCCTTGATCGGTGAACTGCACCTTGACTTGCAGTCGAATGGATTTTTCGGATTTCATGGCAGACCTCTGGCGGTGGCGGGTGGGCGAAAATCAACGTCTGTGCATGCGGCGATGCGTTACGGAGTCGGCGCGGGCGCAGGCGCTGGCGGGCAGCAGCGGTACTCCTGCGATTTGTCGAGCAGATCGATCTGGCGCTTGAGCAACTGGTTCTGCAAATCGAGCAGCGACAGTTCGAGCTGCATCTTTTTCTGCAGCTCGGGCTCGCAGATATTGCAGTCGTCGAAGCAACCCTTGACGATGACCCCGGCCGTGGGCAGCGAGGTGTCGCGGGTGTACTCGAACTGGGTCTTTACCTCGCTGCTGAAGCCGCCGGTCTTGGGGTCGAGCAGACGGCGCTCTGCGAGTTGTTTGTCCACTTCAGCCAGCGCCGCCTTGCGCACGGCGTCGGGCATGGGGATCTGCACATTGACCGGAACAGAGAGCGCGGCCAGGTTGAGGCGCGACAGCGTGCCCAACTGCGCGGCCCCGGTCTGGGCGTACAGCGCCTCGCTCTGCAAGCCACGCGACTCGATGTCGAGCCGCTTGGTGTTGGTTGCCGGCACCTCCTGCGGCATCACGGCCACCGCGCCAATCGCACGGATGGGGTTGGCCAGCACCGGCGTGGGGGCGACGGGGTCGAGCACGCGGCGTTCAATCGCCACCAGTTCGAACGACAGGGTCTCGATCTTGTTGATGCGGTAGAACAAAAACGTCAGCGCATGGCAGGCGTTGGGGTTGGCGAACTCGCGCGACGACGCCTCGTACTGCTCCTGGCTTTCGCCCTGCTGGTGCACCCGGGTGGACACCTCGCCGACCGAGACCGAATGCGCCTTGCGCGTGGACTCCACCGAGAGGTTGTCGGCCATGCGGGCCTGCGCCGAATGCTGCTGCAGGTACTCGAAGGTGGATTCGGAATTGTGGCTGCCGTTGGCGTTGGCGTCGGCGCTGGCCGACATGAAGCCGATGGAGCCGCTGGCGTCGCCATGAAAGTCCCACGAGCCCTTGTCGGTGCTGCGGCTCGATCCGTTGTCCTGGCTGTTCTGGTCGGACATGAAGGAGCGCAGCGAGGACATGCGGTACTGCTCCTCCGACATCTGCTCGCTGCGGTAGCTGAGGTTGGATTCGCTGTCGAAGCTGAAGCGGCTGCGCCGGTCGGTGGTGGCGAGCTGCACCTTCTCGCCCGGCAACAGGGTGGTGGTGTAGACCGGATCGCCCAGCGCCAGCGGGCCGGAGCAGCGTTTGAAGCGGGTGTGCAGAATGACTTCGACATGGACCTGCTGCCCGCTCTGCGTGCGCACCGAGGTGGGAAACAGCAGCCGGCGGCGCATGTCCATCACGTCGCACACCGGCTGGGTGTCGAGGTTGGGGCAGCAGGGAAGGTCCTTGTACTTGGTCAGCGGGTTGGGGCTGGTGGTGGATGAAGTGGCCATGACGGTTCTCCTTCAGGACTTGCGGGGCCAATGCTGCGCGGCTGGCTGGGGCTGCTGCCGCGCAGTGGGCCTTGGTTGCGGTGGTGAAAAAAAGGTGCGCAGGCTCAGTTGTTGCCCGCAGCGCCCCATTGGCCGGTGACGATGCCGGAATCGGCTGTCGCCGCTGAAGGCGCGAATGGCGTCAGCGTGACGCGGGCATAGAGCTCATCGCGGTCGGCTATGCGCAGAATGACTTGGCCGAAGATCACGATGATGGTGTCGCCGTCCTCATCCAGCGTGCTGCGGGACACGTTGACCGCCACCTTGCGGTCCTGGCATTTGTCAGTCGCCTTCACGCACCTTCGGCTCAGAGTGATGAGGTTGTCGTCGGGATTCGGCCAATCGTCGCTGCCGCGGAGTTGCACGTTTTCTATGAAGGTCGAGCCTGCCAAGGCCTCGCAGGAGGTGAAGCAAAGCCGGTAAGTCACCGTGACCAATCGGCGTGAACCTTCGCCGCCCTTTTGCACATTCAAAACCACATTGCTGATCGTTGCCATGATGTCTCTCCCAAAAAGAAAGCGGATGTTCCGGGGACGCGCAGCAGCAGATTGGGCTCAGGTGATTTGCCCGCCCCCACGAGCCGTGCGCTTCCGCGATAGGCGGCCACGCCCGGCGACTTCCGAACTGAGACGACAGCCCGGATGCATGGCAAAAGCTTAGAAAGTCACAGTGGGAGACACAAGGAACAACTTGGTTACAGATGCGTTACCGATGCGGATTGCGGCGCGCCTGTCGCCCTGGCTTGCGGCGCCGGGGCTGGGCCGTCGATCAATGCGGCGGCTTGGGCGCGTGCAGGCGCAGGCGCGCGTGGAACGCTTTTCCCAGCCCGGCGATGCGGTCTCGCGGCAGCTGCGCGGCGCATTGGGCGTAGGCCAGTTGCGCATCGCTGGAACGGCCGAGTTCGAGACAAGACTCGATCAGACCGAGATGGCAGACCTCGTCCTTTGGGTCGAGTGCCAGCCCCTGTCGGCAGCAGTCTGCAAGTTCGGTCCAATGTGCCTCGGTGATGGCGTGGACGATGCACGCGTGCAGGCAGCTCTGCAGCCGCGCGAGCAGCTGCATGCGCAGCTCGGCGGCCCATTGCACGTCCTCGGTGAACAACCCTGCGGAAAATTGCTGCAGCAATTCGCGCAGGGCTCCCCATTGTGGCCTTGCGTCAGCCTCGCATTCATCGAGCCGTCGCGTGAACGCAAACAGGTCCACCTGGCAGCGACCCGCATCGAGGCACAGCTTGCCGCCTTCGCATTGGATGGACTGTGCGCCGACAAGTTTGCGCAAACGATGCAGCGTGACCTTGAGCACCTGTTCGCCAGCCTCGGCGTCAAGATGCGGCCAAAGCCTCTGAGCCAAAGCGCTGCGGCCCACTTGGCCACCACTCGCAACCAGCGTCTTGAGCAGGAGCAGGGGCCGCTTGGGCGTCTTGCCAGATGCCGCGATGCGCTGTCCTTCAACCTCCAGGACAAAGGCGCCGAACACCTGGATGCGCACCGGCATGTGCCAGGACTCGGGAGCCACCTGATCGGCGGGCGGCGCCAGTTTCAGTGTGCGGATGCGCTCCTGCGTGAACGTGGCTTCGACATCAAGCGCAAGTGCCCGCGCGCACAGCGAACGAACCGTCTGCCCGCGCCACCAGGGAAAATTGGCAAATCCGCATCGGCGCCATAGCTTCATCCAGGCCGACAGCGCCTCGGCTTCATCCTGCACGCAAAGGTCATGTTCCAGCCGCGCGAGCAGCACATCGAAGCGGATCGAGTCGCTCGCAATGCGCAGCGCGATCTGCTCCGCCCGATCCAGGGTGATACGCGCCGCGCTCGCGTCGCCCTGCAATGCCTGGGCCCGCGCCACGGCGCAAAGCACCTTGCCCTCGGCCCAAGGCACCCCGGCCTCTCGGGCGCAGCGCAAGGCCGCCTGTGCGTGCGCGCGCATCGCATCCGCAGCACCTTCGTGCAGAGACTGGATGCTCTTGAGGAAGTGGTAATAGCTGTGGTCGAGCGGGCGATCCGGGCGCAGGCTGCGCGCCATCCGCGCGGCGCAGGCGTGCACCGCATCCGGGCCCTCCTCCGCAGTCAGGCCGCACCAGAGCGACTGACCCAGCAGCAAGGTGTCCCAAGCGTGGAAGTTGGAGCGTTCCGCCAGTTCCAGGCCACTCTCGGCAAGCGCCGCCGCACCGGAAATTTCCAGGCGCATCAGACTCCGGTAGACGCACTGCACCGCATGCCAGGCGATGCGCACTGCGGGTACGGCATGGTCCGCGGACATCATGCCCTGCGACAGATCGAACATCAGCCGCGCCGCCGCCATATCGCCCCGCCACCAGCATTGATAGAACAGCAATTGCGCACCAGCATGCGCGCGCAGCGAGTCCTGCGCGCTGCCTTCGGCGATGCGCTGCATGCACCCGAGCAGGCGCGGCAGGCTGGGATGATCGGGCTGCCGGTACATCATGGCGACGAACAGCGCCGTCTGCGCACGCTGCGACACGTCTTCCGGCAAATCCCGCGCGGCGGACAGGCGCTGATCCAGCGCGGGAATCCAGCGGTCGAGCGGATGAAAGTCACCCCATTGGTTGATGACGCATTCAACGATCCCGGTCAAGGTGCAGATCGCCCCTAGGGCGTCACCATCGTCGTTGAACGCGGCATACGCCTCCTGCAACCGTGAACTTGCCAGCGCGGGGTTCTTTCCGACCTGCGCCAAACCTTCCCAGCAGACGGCCCACGGCGCAGACTGGCCCAAGGGCTTGTGCGGCGCCTGCATCCAGCGACGCAGGCGGCCGCTTTGTTCGGCGCCGAGCAAATCTGGAAAGCGCGTCGGCAGGTAGCGCACCAGTTCACTCCACAGTCCATGCTCCTTGAGCAGGGATGCGGCGGCATCTTCCTCCCCCTGAAACCACAAGACTTCGCAAGTTCTGCGCAACAAATTCTGCACCGCAGATTCGCCGAACAGCCGCCACGCATGCGCTTGCAAGACACGCTGGAACAGTGGGTGGAAGCGCCAGGCCTCGGGGCCAGCAGGCAGGACAAAGCCCGTCAATGCATCTGGCTGGTCGAGCGCAAAGGCCAGATCGTCGCGGCCGAACAGGGCAGGAATGGACGATGGCGAAATTTTTGGAAAAAACGCCAGCAGGCAACACTGTTCGATGACCGCCGCAGACAAATCGGGCAAGACCTGCTGGGAGAAATATGCGTCAAGCGCAGTGACCGGCAATTCGCCCGGCTGCAGGCGTGGATGCAGCAGCAGGATGTCCGCCCCCGCAATCCACCCCGCGGCCAAGGCATGCAGATCCGCGCAGGCCCTGGCAGACAGTGTGCCGCGGCCGCGTAGGCGCGCCAGCTCAGCGGAATCCGCGGGGTCGAGCAGGAGCTTGTTTGCGTCGAACCGCCTGACCTGCCCGCTGCCGACCCTGGACAGCACGCTTGACGGCGGCGGCCCGCGGCTCAGCATGAGCACACTGCTGCCTGGTGGCAGCCGCAGCAGGCCGAATTCGACAGCGTCACCGAAATGCGCCGCCGCGGCGAGGCGCTGCACATCATCGAGCACGATCAGCGCCTCGCGCGGCAGATGGCGCTGGATCGAATCGAACAAGTGCTGCGCATACACGCCCCAGAGGTCAAAATCCCCATCCGGCGGCAGAGGCAACAGGGGCATGCGCAGGCCGCACAACACTGCCAGCGCCCGGTGAAGATCGAGGAAAAACGCCCGTGGATTCAGATCTCCCTCCTGCATCTGCAGAAAGAGACAGGTCCCGCCCCGCCGCTGCGCCAGCTGCCGCGCCAAGCTGGACTTGCCAGCGCCGGGTGGAGCGCCGAGCCAGAGCAATGCAGCAGATCGGCTGGCCTGATCGATCTGTTCCAGAAGGGAATCTCTCAGCAGCAATGACGGCGAACCGCTGCGCGGCAGGGATGATGAAATCAATTCAACATTCAATACTGGCCCCTCGATGCTGGGCCGCCACTAGGGCGGCGGCAATGATTGCCCGCTCTGTTCGGCAGTGTTGCACGCGATCTGGAGCATCAAAACGCGTCTTTGTCGCCGAGCGGCGTTACAAACCCCCACGATCTCATGAGAAAACGCCGGGCCACCCCAAGTTTTCTCATCCCCCTCGGGGGAGGGCTGACGCGAACGCGGCAGGTCTGGGGCGCTCTTAGCGCATCGCTGGAATTTGCGCCTTGCCCTAACGCCAAATCCAGCATATTGATTGACTCCATCAAGCATGCACCGCCGCACTAAATCTCCAGCCTCTGCGGGCCGAATTGAAAAATTGTGTAATCAATACTGGCAGATCGCAACCACGCAGACAGGTGGCGCCGTGGCTGAGTTCCCCCGCAGATGAACGCCCCCCGGCAACACTGCGCGCAGGGCCAAGCTCTTTTCATTTGACGTAAGAGGCAGAGTTTGCTAACTTGCACCCATGTTTTTCACTGACACGCTCGCCGCCAAACGCACTTCTGACACTGCGCAACATGCGTTGCTGCTTGGTGCTCTGCTACTGGCGTCGCCAGTTGAGACCGTGCGCGACTGATTCCTCCTTTCACCCGACATCAAGCGCCCGCGGCCTCGCCTCAGGGCGCTTTTTTCTATGCGACTCTTCACCATGAATCTGTTTTCCAACACACAACGACTACCCACCGGTTGCCGGGCCCTGCGCCTGCGACAGCCCGGCTGCCTTGTCGTCGCCCGAGTCTTCTTCTAAGTATTCACATTCGCATCCCGGAGATCGATCCATGTTGAAGCAACCGCAAACCAAATACCACGCCTTCCCGCCCATCGGCTTGAAAGACCGCGCCTGGCCCGATCAGGTCATCACCCGCCCGCCCATCTGGATGAGCACCGATCTGCGCGACGGCAATCAGGCGCTGTTCGAGCCAATGGACGCGCAGCGCAAGATGCGCATGTTCAAGACCCTCTGCGCGGTGGGCGTGAAGCAGATCGAGGTGGCGTTTCCCTCTGCATCGCAAACCGATTTCGACTTTGTGCGCGAACTCATCGAGGGCGGGCATATTCCTGAGGACGTCACCATCGAGGTGCTGACCCAGGCGCGTGAAGACCTGATCCGCCGCACCTTCGAGTCGCTGCGCGGCGCCCGGCAGGCCATCGTGCACGTGTACAACGCCACGGCGCCGAACTTCCGCCGCATCGTGTTCAACGTCGACGAGGCCGGTTGCACCCAGATCGCTGTCAACGCGGCCAAGCTCATCAAGCAGTTCGCCGCGCAGCAGCCCCACACCAAATGGACCTTCCAGTACAGCCCGGAAGTGTTCAGCGGAACCGAGCTGCCTTTTGCCGTCTCGGTGTGCAATGCCGTCACAGAAGTCTGGCAGCCCACGCCGGACAACAAGATCATTTTCAACCTCCCGGCCACGGTGGAAATGAGCACGCCCAACATCTACGCCGACCAGATCGAGTGGATGCACCGCCACCTGAACCAGCGCGACAGCATCATCCTGTCGCTGCATCCGCACAACGACCGCGGCTGCGCCGTGGCCGCCGCCGAACTGGGGGTGATGGC
>JAQTVS010000092.1 GCA_028706735.1 Thiomonas sp. | reverse complement strand
CACCACTGGGGCTCGCCCTTGGACCATTGGAGCCGACGCCGCGCATGCAGCGTGTACAACGCGCCGATGCGCTGCACCCAGCCCATGGCCCAGTCCCACAGAATCGGGTGATCACCCGCCACGCGCAGGAAGTCGCGCCTTTGGTGCGCCCAGCAGATCGCCAGTTCCACCCCAGGGTGCAGGCGACTGAACTTGCGGTAGGCGGCGTAGCGGTCGACGCTGAGAATGCCCTGTTCAACGCCGTGCAGCGCCGCCTGCGGCACCAAGGCCGAGCGCGAGGGATCCAGCACGTACCACGCCACCGACTTGGACTGGAATACCCACAGATACCAGCGGTGTCCGACCTTGCCTTGCTGCTCCTCGAACACCTCCCAGCGCGTCTCATCGGCGTGCCAGTGCGATGCGCTGCGCAACTGTTGCAGCCACGCCTGCTCCAGCGGGTCAAACAACGGCAGCAGGGCATGCAGCCCCCCGCTCAGCGTGCCCTGCGCGATGTGTAGCCCCTGCTGTTGCCAGTTCTGCAGCAGGCGATGGGTGGGCTGCCCATGCAGAAACTTCGACAGCAACACCTCCACCCAAATGGACACGCCCAGCTTTGCGCGCGCCAGCAGTTGCGGCGGTCTGGGCGCCACCACGATGCCGGGCAGGCAGCCGCAGCGACACACGGGGCGGTAGCGGTGCCGCCGGATCACGCGGCGGTAGGCCTTGACCTCGACCTCCAGGACTTCGGCATCCTGGGTTCCAGCAAACGCGGCTAACTCCAGACCGCAGCGCGGGCAACTCGCCTGCAGCGTCTGCTCCTCCACCTGTGTGGGTAGCGCCGCCTCGCGCCGCCGACCGTGGCCGCGGTGTCCGCGCTGTTGGCCGCGCGGGCGCCGCGGCCCCACCAGGGAGGGCTGCGCGCCGTTGACTGAGCGCGACTGCTCGGTCTTGGCGCCGAACACACGCTGGCGCAAGTCGCGGATCTGCGCCAGCGCCGCCTGCAGATCTCCCAACAGTTCGGCTTCGCGCACAGCCCAGCGCTTCGCGCTGTGCGCGAAGCTCCTGTTCTTGCCGCGCCAGGCGTTGCACAGCGCGCGCGTGCAACGCCTGGTACGAACTGGCGCGTTGTCGCAGTTCGATGGACTCGCGCTTGCTCAACGTGACCAACTCTTGATCGAACGGAGTCGGTGCACGCGACGACTGCACCGTTGATGCCGATGTGGCGGCAGTGGGCTCGGCGGCGGCGGCGGAGTTCATGGCCAAAGGCTACGGCCAAAACGCGAATGTGTCCAGCACTTTTTGATGCGGGCCTATCGGGAGAACGTGCTCACCGAATATTTACGATTATTCACATCAACTTGAAGATGCTCTGGTGCCGGGAGCGGGACTCGAACCCGCACGCTTTTAAGGGCGCTGGATTTTGAATCCAGTGCGTCTACCGATTCCGCCATCCCGGCTGGGATGTGGTGCTGTGCAATTAGCGGAAAACAAAACGGGGAACCGAAATCCCCCGTCAATGCTTTCAACAATATTTGGTGCCCAGAAGAGGACTCGAACCTCCACGCCTCGCAGCGCTAGTACCTGAAACTAGTGCGTCTACCAATTCCGCCATCTGGGCAATCAAGCTTGTAATCATAGCACAGTCGTTTTGGGTGTAAAGAACCTGTGCCTGGCGGGGCTGAATGCGCTTAAGCGGCGATAATGGCTGCAAGAACAACACCGAGCTTCGTCTCCGTGTGGCGATTGGGCCGAGACAATGCAGCGTTCTGCTGCAAGACAAAGGATCTTCCGTGATTGTTGAAGGTATCGTGCGCGGTCATCGCGATGGTCATGGTTTTGTCACTCCCGATGATGGCGGGCCGGATGTGTATCTGCCGCCGCAGCAAATGCGCACCGTGCTTCACTTGGACAGGGTCAGTGTGCGTGTAGGCAAGCCGGATCGCCGAGGACGCACTGAAGGGCAGGTGATCGGCATCTTGGAGCGCAGTGCGCGACCGATCATCGGGCGGCTTTTGCAAGAGGGTGGCACATGGTTGCTGGCGCCGGAAGACCGTCGCTATGTGCAGGACATCCTGATTTCTCCGGATGGCGTGGGCAAGGCGCGGGCCGGGCAGGTGGTGAGCGCGCAGATCACGCAACCGCCGCTGCCCAACGTGCAACCAGTGGGGCGCGTGCTGGAGGTGTTGGGCGAGCTTGACGACCCGGGGATGGAGATCGAAATTGCGGTGCGCAAGTACGGCGTTCCGCATTTGTTTTCTCCTGGGGCGATGAACGAGAGTGCGGCGTTGCCAGACGCGGTGCGAGATGCCGATTCAGCGGGCCGGATCGATTTGCGCGATGTCGCGCTGGTCACGATTGATGGCGAAGATGCGCGTGATTTTGACGATGCGGTGTACTGCGAACCCGTCAAGATTGGCCGCGCTAAAGGCTGGCGCCTGCTGGTGGCGATTGCGGATGTGTCGCACTATGTGCGCGAGAACACGGAGCTTGACGCAGACGCACTGGAGCGGGCGACGTCTGTTTATTTTCCCCGCCGCGTCATCCCCATGCTGCCGGAGAAGTTGAGCAATGGCCTGTGCTCTTTGAATCCCCAGGTGGACCGGCTGTGCATGGTGTGCGATGTGCTGATTACCGCGCAAGGCGACATGAAGGCCTATCAGTTTTACCCGGCGGTGATGCGCTCGCAGGCGCGCCTGACCTATACCGAGGTGGCCGACATTCTGTCTAACACGGCAGGCAAGCTGGCGCGGGAGCGAGCGACTTTGGTTCCGCATCTGCTCAACTTGCACGCAGTGTTCAATGCCTTGCTTCAATCGCGTCAAGTGCGCGGTGCTCTTGACCTGGACATTCCGGAGACGCAGATTGTGGTGAACGCTGCGGGCAAGATAGAAACCATCTTGCCGCGCCATCGCAATGACGCACACCGGCTGATTGAAGAATGCATGCTGGCGGCCAACGTCTGCGCGGCGCATTTCCTGGAAAGCAATAAGCAACTCGCGCTCTACCGCGTACATGAAGGGCCCACGCCAGAGAAGCTGGACACTTTGCGCACACTATTGCGCAATTTGGGGCTCACACTGGGCAGCAAAGGTGCGCCAGAGCCCGCCGACTATCAGGCGCTGGCCAAGTCCATTGATGACCGGCCCGACGCGCTTCAGATCCAGACGCTGCTCTTGCGCTCCATGCAGCAGGCAATCTACACGCCGCACAACAGCGGGCACTTCGGTCTGGCATACCCTGCGTATACCCACTTCACGAGTCCGATCCGGCGTTATCCAGACCTGCTGACGCATCGGGGCATCAAGGCGATTCTGCAGGGTCGGCACTACACCCCGCAATTCAGCGAACGGGTGGAACTGAATCGTGGCGAACAAAATGTACGCCGGGCGCCGCAACGCAATACGACAAGCGTGGCGCCCGCCGCGCCGGTGTCCAAACAACACGCCAAGGACATGCCCATCTGGGAGTCCGTTGGCGTGCATTGCTCGGCTAACGAGCGCCGCGCTGATGAGGCCAGCCGAGATGTCGAGAGCTGGCTGAAGTGCTGGTATATGCGCGATAAATTGGGCGAGGAATATTCTGGCACGATCACTGCCGTGACCGGCTTCGGCTTGTTCGTGCAGTTGGACGCGCTGTTTGTCGAAGGCTTGGTGCATGTGTCCGAAATCGGCGCTGATTATTTCCGTTATGACGAGGCCCGCGGTGAACTGCGTGGAGAGCGCACGGGAATTCGCTACGCCTTGGGCGGGCGCTTGCTGGTGCAGGTCAGCCGTGTCGATCTTGATGGCCGCAAGATTGATTTCCGTCTAGTGCGCGAGGGTGGGAAATCCAGTCCGTCGAACAAGCCTCTGCCGACCTCGGGCGAGATCAAAGGCCTTGATGAGGATGTGTTTGCGTTGAACCCGCAAACATCGGCGGGCGTGCGTAAATCCAGAGCCTCATCGTCTGGAGCCTCAAGTCCTTCAGGGAAAAGCCAACGTCGCGCCTCGTCGGCGCCGGTGAAGGCTGCCGCCGCGTCCGCCGCACCGGCCCGAACTTCCAAAACGAAGGCCGCTGTCGGCCGCAAGACAGGTACTGGCGGGAAACCCAACGGGCCGCGCAGTCGCGTCCGCTGAGGCAGCGCCAGTAGCTCAGAGGGTGTGAATGAATCCGGCGTGGCCGGGCAGCGCGCCCAAAGGGTTCCAATCCAGGCGCAAAGCACAGCCGTGCCCGTCGGCACGGCGCGCACTGACAACACCGGGCGCAACGCCGATTGGGGCCATTTGGGTGCGATGAGCGGGCATGGCGGATTTGTTCACACCTTCTCAGGCTGTCGGCCGCGTGGCCGCAGCGGAAGGAGTGCCATTGGCCACGTTGTTGCGCGATGGCAGGCGTCCGCGTTCTGAAAGGCGCATCCAGATGCGCAGCGCAATCAGACTGCCCAGCACCATGGCAAATGATCCGGGAATCCATAGGATCAATCCGCCCAGATGCTGGTCGGTGAGTGGATCCAGATTCAAGGCACGCCCGCAGATTTCATAGATCGGGTAGTAGTCGGTCATGCTGAGGGCGAGAATCGCGCCCCATGCCATGGTCGGCAGCATGGCCAGCAACGGCAGAAACACCCGCTTTCCTGGCGAGAGGTGCGCAGGGGGGCTCGGTCGTGTGTCCAGCACCAGCCACCAGAACAACAAACCATCGAGCGCCATACTCCAGTTCATCAGCCGGTACGTTGGCGCGTTGAGCATGACAAATGGATGGAAAGACGGAATCAACCATAGCAGAGCCATTCCGCCAAATAAGAAGGCAGCAACCACCGGGTTAAACAACACTAGCTTGCTGCCGCGCACCAAGGCGCTGCGGTTGATGGGGCGCAACCAGCGCAGCCGCCATGCCTGAGGAATGCCTGCGCGCAGCGTAGTGAGTGGGTAACTCCACATGATGAGCAAGGGTGCGAAATCATGCAGGGAGAGTTGCTGCATGATGTGTACGAAGAACTGGTGTTCGGCGTAGTAATCCCAGCGCGTTTGAAACGCTTGCCACATCAATACCCAGCCCAGCCAAAAGCGGATCTGGCGCGATGCGGACGTTTGCCGCCTGTGGCAGCCGCGGACATAGACCACAGCCGCCATGGCAAGCAGCACGAGGGCTGTCGGGGACAGCTCCCAGGGAATGAACCATTGCAGCAGGGAGTCCATGCAGGGATAGGCGGGCGGAAAAAACGAAGCTACTTTAACGCGATGTCCGGCAGCAGTGGCGGACAGTCTTCATGACATGAAAAGCCCGGCGTGTAGCCGGGTTGCATGTGGTGCGGGCGTGTTCAGGCGATGGTGCGAAGAACGTCACGGATGGTGGACATCAGCTGGTCGATTTGATCGCGCTCGATGATCAGCGGGGGCGACAGCGCGATGGTGTCCCCGGTGTAACGCACAAGAGCACCGCGCTCATAACAGCCCACGAAGGCTTCAAACGCGCGCTTGCCCATGGCGCCAGGACGCGATTCCAGCTCAATGCCACCGATCAGCCCGATATTGCGCAAGTCCTTGACATGGCGCGCATCGCGCAGGGCATGCAGCGCCTCTTGCCAATACTCGCCGATGCCTTCATCCAGCACGCGCGTCAGCAATTTGTCGCGTTTGTAGATTTGCTGTGTGGCCACGGCAGCGGCCATTGCCAGCGGGTGGCCAGAATAGGTATAGCCGTGGAAAAACTCAACAGATCCATCGGGCGAGCCATTCACAACCGTGTCGTAAATGCCGTTGCGAACAAACACGGCGCCAAGCGGAACAGCGGCATTATTGACGGCTTTCGCCGTGGTGATGAGGTCTGGAGTGACCTTGAAATACTGCGCTGCGAACGGTGTGCCGAGTCGTCCGTAACCCGTGATGACTTCATCGAAAATCAGAAGCATGCCGTATTTGTCGCAAATGCTGCGCAGACGCTCCAGGTAGCCTTTGGGCGGAACGAGCACGCCTGTCGAGCCGGCAACGGGCTCGACGATGACGGCGGCTATATTGCTTGCGTCGTGCAAGGCCACGATGCGCTCCAGATCGTCTGCCAGATGAGCGCCCCAGGCTGGCTCGCCACGCGAAAACGCCTGGTGTTCCGCTGAATAGGTATGTGGCAAATGGTCGACATTGGGGAGTAACGATCCGCGGAAGACTTTGCGGTTCGCCACCATGCCACCCACTGAAATGCCGCCGAAACCAACACCGTGATAGCCGCCCTCGCGCCCGATGAACAGGGTGCGTGTGCCGTCACCGCGTGCGCGGTGATAAGCCAGGGCGATCTTCAGAGCGGAGTCAACGGACTCCGAACCGGAATTGGTAAAGAACACTTTTTTCAGATCGGCGGGGGCAATTTCGGCCAATAAATTGGCTGCTTCAAACTGCACGGGGTGGCCCATCTGAAATGGTGGTGCATAGTCCATCTCCTGCGCCTGGCGTGCAATTGCCGCACTGATTTCAGAACGACCATGCCCCGCGTTGACGCACCAAAGCCCCGCGGTGCCATCAAGAATCTGTCGCCCGTCATGCGTGCGGTAATACATGCCTTGCGCACTGACCAGCAGGCGGGGTGCAGCCTTGAATTGGCGATTGGCTGTGAACGGCATCCAGAGTTGATCCATCGAGGGCAACTCGGTGAAAGCGCCAGAACGCTGAAGTTCGGCTTGATCCATGAAAACTCTCCTGTGAACGGTGTTGTGCGTGAGCCTGGGTTCTATGGGTTTGCAGGCGACTCAAATATAACCAAGGCGCGCGGAGACATCGGACGGGCGCAGAAAAAGAAAAAGCCCCGCTCTGCGGGGCTTTTTCAATGAAGTGACCAACTTACTTGGTGACCATATGGGTACCAACGACTTCCACCACGGTGCGGCGGTTAGGTGCTTGGCATTCCACTCGGCTCTTGAACGAACCTTTGCAGCTCTTCGGATCGACGCGGAAATCGGTCTTGCCCTTGCCTTCGACGTAGACCTTGTCAGCCGGAACGCCCTTGCTCACCAGATAGGCCTTGACAGCCTCGGCGCGGCGCACGGAAAGCTTCTGGTTGTAAGCCACGCTGCCGAAGCTGTCGGTGTAGCCGGTAGCGATCACAACTTCCAGATTGATGGCCTTGATCTTCTCAGCCAGGTCGTCAAGCTTTTCCTTGCCGGCGGGCAGCAGAACAGCCTTGTCGAACTGGAAGAATGTGTCGGCAGAGTATGTGATCTTTTCACTGACGGGCACAGGCGCCGGAGCAGCCACAGGCGCCGGAGCGGGCGCGGGAGCAGGAGCGGCAGCTGGAGCGGGCTCTGCCTTGGCAACGACCGGCAGTCCACAAGCCTCGCTAGACGCGGTTGCGGGGGTCCAGAAGTTATCTTGCCAGCACAACTTGTTGTCGCCGTTCATCCAGGTCAGACCATAGGGGTCTTGCCAGTTGTTGATACTGCGGCTCTCGGCGGCATGCGCAGCAGTCAGGGATGACGCAGCGAAGACGGCTGCCGCGAACAATTTTGCGATTTTTTGATTGTGGATCATGTTTTTTCCTCTCGGTCGTTGATCGTTCATCGCAGCTTGAACTGCGTGTGCCCATGATAAGCGACAGAGCGCCTCGTCAATGACAGCATTGATGTGATGCCGACCTTCAAGATCGCCCGCCACTCAGCAAACCACTTACTTGTTAACCCGAAGCAATTGTGCCACAGCGCTTATGACGAGCAATCTGGGTAATAACTGGCTTTACGGTCTTCTGCCTCGGCTTTGATGAAGTGTTGCCATATAGCAACGGATGGATGGTTTCGCGTTGCAACTCAATGGCCACGACCAGGCCTATTTCAAGGATGTTCAGACGCGCCTGCCCACGCTTAAAGACCGCGACCTGCACATCCTGCTGCCGCACACCTGGCGCGCACTTGAGCGGCCCGCCGACTATTCACGATCCGCCGTCATTCCCGCGTAGCCGCTACACCATACGCGGGAATCGGGGCGGTGGATTGCCGGAATGCTTACCGAACAGCTTCTCCCCAGCGAGGTGGATCTGTCGCATCGAGCGTGCCTAGGTCTTGGCGAATGCGCGGTACTTGACGCACAAGCTGGTGTACTTGTAAGCCAGTGCGTTGCCGGTGGCGTATTCCTCCCACAGCAGCACCAGCGTGACACCGGGTCGCTTGAGTTCCTGGTGAATCAGGCCGAAGTCGGTCGCCAGTTGGTGGCTCGCTCGTGGCGCCGCCGGACGGTACAGGCGCGACTCCAGTTCAGCATCATCCAGGCCGTCGGCCACGGCGCAATCGACGCCAGCCACCTTGACCAGGGAGACGTACTTGCCGACCACGCTCTTGGAAATCTTGAACGCGCGGCCAACCTCCTCGTAACTCAACCCTGCCTGCAGGTGCAGGCGCAATGCCTCTCGGATACAGCGAGGTCGACCGGCATGATGGTGCTCACCGCACCTGGATGGGCGTGTACTACGCCGTCGGCCACTTCCTGCTATCGGGTAGCGCAGCGCCCGCGTGTTGGCGGGTTCATCCTCCCGCTGCGATGGAACGTGCCGAACTTGACGCGATTCTGTAGACGATGCATTCAAGAAGGTTGGCGTCGCCGACTACGAGATCATCGACGTCGCTGCGACATCGATAAGCCCTGCGCTGGCGTTTCTCGCCAAGAAGCCATAGCGGCGCCCTGACCAAGCGCCGCACTGAAAGGGTGTGGACAAATCCGCCATGCCCGCTGATCGCGCCCAAATCGCCCCGATCGGCACGGCTGTGCTTTGTGCCTGGATTGGAACCCTTTGGGCGCGCTGCTCGGCCACGCCGGGTTCATTCACATCCTCAAACTCAACGCGGGGCGTTTCGGCAACTCCTGCCTCGGTGTTAGCCGCGCGTCCGCTCCTTGAGGGAGCTGCGCTGTCGGCCGTGCAGAGCGAAATTCCGGGATGGCGCCAGTCCGGGGGCAGCGCGCCGACTGTGCCATGAGCAGCCAGACTCGGTATGAGCGCATGCCGTCGCTTACCGGGGTGCTGTTACAGCCTGTTCAGCACCAGGTTGGCAATGTGGCAAACGCCGTGCCCGGTGCCAACAGCCGAGGTGGTTCAAATGGGCCATTGTCTTGGCATCCGCATGGCCTGGATTTGCCCTGCGCGCCGCGCAAGCCACAATAGCGGCTTGCCACCTCTCCGAACTCGATGACCCACGACATTCGCCCCGGCCTTCTCATCCTGCAGGGCAATCGTCTGGAGTTGCTGCGGGATGCCGTGCTGCACTGGTTGGCGCAGCAACCGCTGGCGCCGCTGGACGAGGAGATTGTTCTCGTGCAGAGCAATGG
>JAQTVS010000091.1 GCA_028706735.1 Thiomonas sp. | reverse complement strand
CCGTCATTTCCTCAAACTCACCGCCGGTGCCGCTGGCGCCAGCCTGGGCTCGGCTCTCATTCCGGGCTTTGTCGGCAATGCGTTTGCCGCTGCCGCCGCGCCCGCAGACAAGGCGCTGATCGCCGCGGCCAAGGCCGAGGGCAAGCTCAATGTCATCGCGCTGCCGCCGGACTGGGCCAACTACGGCAAGATGATTTCCGAGTTCTCCAAGATCTACGGCATCAAGGTCAACAGCGCCTCGCCCGACGCCAGCTCGGCGCAGGAACTACAGGCGGTCAAGTCGCTCAAGGGCCAGAGCCGCGGCCCGGATGTGCTGGACGTCGGCCCGGCCTTTGCGTTGGCCGGGGTGGAGGAAGGCCTGTTCCAGCCCTACAAAGTGGCGACCTGGGCGAGCATTCCCGGCAACATGAAAGATGCGGGCGGCCTGTGGTGGGGCGACTACTTCGGCGTGGTGTCGTTCGGCGTGAACCGCAATGTGGTGAAAAACGCGCCGCAAACCTGGGCCGATCTGCTCAAGCCCGAATACAAGGGTATGGTGGCGCTCAACGGCAGCCCGCTGGGCGCTGGCGCTGCGTTCGCCGGGGTGTTCGCCGCGTCGATGGCCAACGGCGGCTCGCTCCACAGCATGTTGCCCGGCGTGGAGTTCTTCGCCAAGCTGGCCAAGGCCGGTAACTTCAACCCGTCCGACGCCACGTCGGCCAGCCTGGTGTCGGGCCAGACGCCCATCGTCGTCAACTGGGACTACCTCAACATTGCGCAGGCCAAGAAAGAGGCGAGCAAGGTCAAGATCGACACCATCATCCCGACGGATGGCAAGCCGTATGGCGGCTACTACTGCCAGGCCATCAGCAAGTTCGCCCCCAACCTGAAGGCGGCGCAACTGTGGGAAGAGTTCCTGATGTCCGACGCCGGCCAGCTCATCTACCTCGAAGGCTATGCGCACCCGGCGCGCTTCAACGACATGGTGGCGCGCGGCGTGATTCCGCAGTCGCTCTTGGCTGAGCTGCCCCCGGCCGCGGCTTACAAGGACGTGGTGTTCGCCGACAAGGCGCAGACCGAAAAGGCGCAGAGCGTGCTCAAGGCCGGCTGGGCCAAGATGGTCAAGGTGTAATGCAGCAGGCAGCCACTGCACTGGCGGGCGCGGGCGATCCGGCCCGCACGGTGCGCCGCGCGGCCTGGTGGCGCAGGCATTGGGGTTCGGTGTTGTTCATCGGCCCTTTTCTGCTCTATGTGCTGGTGTTTCTGCTGCTGCCGGCGTTGCGGCTGCTGGCGCAGTCGCTCACCGACAAGCAGGGGTTGACCCTGCGCTACATCGCCGAGCTGGCGCAGCCGCAAACCGTTGCGGCCTTCCGCAATTCCATCGTGCTCTCCGCCATTTCCGCGGCGGCGGGCTTGGTGCTGGGCGGGCTGGTGGCGTATTTCATGCTGCGCCCGGCCGCCCCGGCTGGCCTGCGATCGTTGGTCACCTCGTTCAGCGCGGTGGCGGCCAACTTCGCCGGGGTGCCGCTGGCATTCGCCTTCATCGCCACGCTGGGCAGTCTGGGCATGGTGACGGTCTGGCTCAAGAGCATCGGCATCGATCTGTACAGCGGCGGCTTCAGCCTGTATGGCATGAGCGGGCTGATTTTTGTGTATGCGTATTTCCAGATTCCGCTGATGATCATTGTCATCATTCCCGCCATCGAGGGCTTGCGCCGCGAATGGCGCGAGGCCGCAGAAAGCCTGGGCGCGGGCAGCGGCGTCTACTGGCGCAAAGTGGGCCTGCCGATTCTCATGCCCTCGCTGCTGTCGGCCTATCTGCTGCTGTTCGGCAACGCGTTCTCGGCCTATGCCACGCCTTACGCGCTGACCTCGGGGAACATCGGCCTCGTGCCCATCGAGATCAGCAATGTGCTGTCGGGCAATGTGATGCTGGAGCCGCAGGCCGGCGCTGCGCTGGCGCTGGGCATGATCGCGGTGATGGTGGTGGTGATGCTGCTGTATGCGCTGGTCGCGCGGCGTGCAAGCCGTTGGAGCGGACGTTGAGCCCGCCCCGAGAGCCTTCGGCTCCCCGCGCAAGAGACAAGGCGCTTCGGGGGCGGCCCGGTGCGCGTCTTTCCAGCGCTGCGGGCCGTCGCATTCCGCTGTCTGGCGCAGTGCTGTTGCTGATCGTCGGGCTGTATTTCGCGCTGCCCTTGTTCGCCACCGGCATCTTCAGCTTCTGGGAGGGCGGCAATCGCTATGGCCCATCGGCCTACATCAGCCTGGCGCATCAGGACGCGCTTTGGCAAAGCCTGTGGCTCTCGCTGCGGCTGGCGCTGGAAACCATTGTGCTGAGCCTGGTGGTGCTGGTGCCCGCGGTGTTCTGGATGCACCTGCGCGCCCCGCGCATGAAGCCGCTGTTCGATTTCATTTCGGTGCTGCCCTTCGTGGTGCCGCCCATCGTGCTGGTGGCCGGGCTCACCGCGCTGTTCCACGGGCCGGACTGGTTTGTCGGCACGCCCAACTATCTGGTCGTGCCTTATGTCATTCTGGCCTTGCCCTACACCTACCGGGCGCTGGATGTGGGCATGCGCGCGCTGGATCTGCGCACCCTCACCGAAGCCTCGCACAGCCTGGGCGCGGGTTGGGGCCTGTTCATCCTGCGCGTGCTGCTGCCCAACCTCGCCAGCGCGCTGGCCGGTGCGGCGCTGCTCACCATTGCCATCGTCATGGGCGAATTCACTTTTGCGAACGTGCTGCTGTTCAACACCTTCGCGGTCTATATCAACTACATCGGCCAGACTTCCGCCACCGAGGCGGCGGCGCTCACCTTGCTGAGCTTTGTCATCACCTGGCTGGCCATGCTCGGCGTGCTGCTCTCGGGCCGCGGCAAAGGACAGGCGCAACTTGGAGGCGCCCACTGATGGCGACGCTTGAAATCGCGGGGGTGGCCAAGCTGTACGGCGGCCGCACCGTGCTGCACGACATTTCCCTGGATCTGGCCAGCGGCGAATTTCTCTCCCTGCTCGGCCCCTCGGGCTGCGGCAAGACCACGCTGCTGCGCATCATCGCCGGGTTCGAGCAACCCGACCGCGGGCGGGTGCTGGTGAACGGCCAGGACATCACCGATCTGCCAGCCAACCAGCGCCAGCTCGGCATGGTGTTCCAGGCCTACAGCCTGTTCCCGAACATGACGGCGGCGGACAATGTGCGCTTCGGCCTGCGGGTGCGCAAGATCGACGCGGCCGAACAGAAGCGCCGGGTCGATTCCATGCTCGATCTGGTGGGACTGTCGGCGCATGCCGAGAAGTACCCGCATCAGCTCTCCGGCGGCCAGCAGCAACGCGTGGCGCTGGCGCGCGCCCTGGCCATTCAGCCCGCGCTGCTGTTGCTCGACGAGCCCTTGTCCGCGCTCGATGCCAAGGTGCGAGTGCAACTGCGCGAGGAAATCCGCCGCATTCAGCGCGACACCGGCATCACCACCGTGTTCGTCACCCATGACCAGGAGGAGGCGCTGTCCATCTCCGACCGCGTGGCGGTGATGTACGAAGGCCGCGTGGTGCAGGTTGGCGCGCCCGCGGCCATCTATCAGGAGCCGTCGCACGCCTTTGTCGCGCAGTTCATCGGCATCTCCAGCCGCCTGCCCGCCCGCGTGATCGACGCCGAGCAAGGACTGATTTCCGTGCTCGACCAGCGGCTGCATGCCCCGCGCGCGCGCGGCCTCGCGCCGCAGGACGCGCTGCATGTCTATCTGCGCCCCGAAGATGTGGAACTGCACGCCCTCAACGGCAGCACGCCGCCCGGCGCGGTGTTGCAGGGCACGGTGCGCGAGCGCACATTTTTCGGCGCGGTCACCCGGCTGCGGGTCGATCTCGACAGCGGCGAGCGCGTGCTGTCCGACCTGTCCACCAATGCCGCGCAGCAGTTGCCCATCGGCAGCCGCGTGCACATCGGCTGGCAGGCCGACGCCATGCATCTTTTGCCCGCGAGGGAGCAGCCATGAAGCTCATCCACCTCACCGACACCCACCTCACTACGCCCGGCCGCACCCTGTACGGCATCGACCCGCTGGCGCGGCTGAACGCCGCGGTGGACCACATCGCACGCCAGCATGCCGGCGCCGAACGCTGCGTGGTCACGGGCGCCCTGACCCACTGGGGCGAGCGCGCCGCGTATGCCAGCTTGCGCGACGCCCTGGACCGCCTGCCCATGCCGGTGCTTCCCCTCATCGGCAACCACGATGACCGCGCCACCTTCCGCGCGGCCTACCCCGAGATCCCGGTCGATGCCAGCGGCTTTGTGCAGTGGACGCGCGACACCTCGGCCGGCCGCTTCATTCTGCTCGACACCGTGCTGGGCGACGCCGCGCAGGGCCGCAAATCGGCGGGCTACTTCGATGCGGGCCGGGTGGACTGGCTGCGCCAGCAACTCGACGTCGCCCAGGCCGACGCCGTGCCGGTGTTTCTGTTCATGCACCACCCGCCGTTCGGCGTTGGCATTGCGGCGTTCGACGAGATCAATCTGGTGGCGGACGATGCGCGCGAGTTCGGCGCGCTGCTGCGCGGCTACAGCCACATCCGCCACCTGTTTTTCGGCCATATCCATCGCCCCATTTCCGGCAGCTGGCACGGCATTCCGTTTTCCACCCTGCCTGCCACGGCGCACCAGTCCGGCCTCGACTTCCTCACGGACGCCGATCTGTTCACCCACGAAGCGCCGGGCTACGGCGTGGTGCTCATCACCCCCGAGCAGGTGACTGTGCACATCAGCGACTTCCTCTATCGCGGGCCGCAGATCGATCCGGCGTCCGAGCGGTTGTAGAGCGGGGCGCAGGGCGGCGGAAAGCCCTGCCTACAGTAGTAGTTCTAATCAGAACTAATATGCGCAGCAATTTCTGTTGCGGCTGCGCCCATGTCCAAACCCCCTCCCTTTCTGCCCTTGCTGCGCGAACTCGTGCGCACCTATCAGGCGTTCGAGCGCTACTCCGCCGCGCATGTGCAAAGCCTGGGGCTGACCCCGGCGCAGTTCGACGTGGTGGCCACGCTGGGCAACACCGAGGGCATGAACCCCAAGCAGTTAGGCGATAAAACCCTGATCACCAAAGGCACGCTGACCGGCGTGGTCGATCGTCTGCTGGCCAAGGGACTGGTGCTGCGCGCGCCCGATCCGAGCGATGGCCGCGGGCAGATCGTGCGGCTGACCAAAGAGGGCCAGAGGCTGTTCGAGCAGGTGTTCCCGGCGCATGGCGCGCATCTGGCGCGGGCGTTTGCCAGCCTGGACGCTGCGCAGTTCGCGCCGGCCGAACAGGCGCTGCATGCGCTGCGCCTGGCATTCGAGCAGGCCAGCGCCGCGGAGGCTGCGGAATGAAGCGCGCCGTGTTGGAGCCCGCCCGCTACACCCGCACTGCGCAGGCCTTGCACTGGCTGATCGCGCTGCTGATCTTCGGCCTGTTTCCGCTGGGGCTGTATATGCACGGCCTGCCGTTGTCGGTGCGCAAGATTGAGCTGTATGCCTGGCACAAATGGTTCGGCATCACCGTGCTGCTGCTGGTGGTGCTGCGCATTCTGTGGCGGCTCACGCACCGTCCGCCGCCGCTGCCCGCCAGCATTGCGCGCTGGCAGCAAGGCGTGGCCGCGCTGATGCACGAGTTGCTGTATCTGCTCATTCTGTTCATTCCGCTCAGCGGCTGGGCGCTGAGTTCGGCTGCCGGTGTGCCGGTGGTGTGGTGGGGCGTGTGGACGCTGCCCAGCCTGGTTGGCGCCAACCCGGCGCTGGCGCATCTGCTCGAACTGGTGCATGCCACGCTGAACTACACGATGGCCGCGCTGGTTGCGGTGCATGCGGCTGCGGCCATCAAGCATCAATTCATCGACCACGACGGCGTGCTGGCGCGCATGCTGCCCAAGATCAAGTCATAAGGAGCGCATCATGTTCACACGTCGATCCAAAGCCCTCGCCGTTGCCGCCCTGGCCGTGCTGGCGAGTTCAGCCGCGCGGGCGCAGCCATTGGCCTCCGTGACCTACAACCGCGCGCTGCCCGCGTCCAGTGTGACCTTCAGCGCCACGCAGATGGGCGCGCCGATCAAAGGCCGCTTCAAGAGGGTGATCGCGCAGATCGACTTTCAGCCGGCCGATCTGGCCAGGTCGCATGTCAGCGTGGCCGTGCAGTCGGCCAGTGTGGACGCAGGCAGCGCGCAGACCAACGCCCTGCTCACCGGCGCCGACTGGCTCGCGGCAAAGGCCGATCCCCAGGCGCGCTTTGTCTCCAGCAGCTTCGCGCCGGACGGGCCGGGCCGCTACTGGCTCAGCGGCGTCTTCAGCGCCAAGGGCCACAGCCAGCCGCTGCGCGTGCTGGTGACCACGCACCCCGCCGGGGCTGACCTCGTCATGGACGCCAGTTTCAGCCTCGATCGCACATCCTTCGGCCTGGGTGCCGGGTCGTGGGCCGACACCAGCGTGGTGGCCGCGGCCATTCCCGTGCAGGTGCATCTCGTCGTTGCGCCGCAATGACGCCCCTTGTTTGCATCACCATTTCGAACCACCCTGAAAGGACCATCATGTCAACACGACTTCCCTATGCACTGCTCAGCGCCGCCTGCATGGCAGCCACCCTGGCTGCCGCGCCCGCATGGGCGGCTGGCAGCGCCGCGCCGCAGGCCTACGGCCACTTGCATGCCAACCCGGCGGGCAGCTACCAGGTCGATCCCGATCATTCCGGCGTGCAATTCACCATCGGCCACGCCGGGGTGGGACGCTTCACCGGCGTGTTCAAGCAGGTGAGCGGCAGCTACACCTTCGACCCCAGCAATCCGAAGCAGGACAAGGCCGACATCACCATTCCGGTCAAAAGCCTGGACACCTTTTTGCCGCAGCGCGATACCGACCTGCTGGCCGCGCCGTTCTTCGACGCCGCGGCTCATCCAGACATTCACTTCGTCAGCACGCGCTACGCGCCGCAGGGCAAGGATCGCGGCACGCTGTACGGCACGCTCACCCTGCGTGGCGTGACCGAGCCCGCGGTGTTTCATGTGCGGCTGATCGGCGCGGGCGACGTGCCCTATCTGCCCAAGCCCTGGGGCGGATACCTCAGCGGCTTTGTCGCCACCACCACCATCAACCGCATGGATTTTGGCATGACCGCGTTCGCCGCTGGCCTCAGCCATGAGGTGACCGTGCGCGTGGACATCGAAGGCGTGAAAACCACGTCTTGAGTTCCGACATGGCCCACGCCCCCATGCCCGCCCTGTTCGTCTCGCACGGCTCGCCCATGCTGCTGCTGGAGCCGGGCACGGCCGGGCCCATGCTGCAAGCGCTGGGGCAGGCCCTGCCGCGGCCTGCCGCCATCCTGGCGTTCTCCCCGCACTGGATGGCGCGGCAGCCCACGGTCGGCGCCAGCGCACAGCCGGAGACCATTCATGATTTCGGCGGATTCGATCCGGCGCTGTACGCCATGCGCTATCCCGCGCCGGGCGCGCCGCACCTGGCGGCGCGCATCATGGCGCTGCTGCGGGCAGGGGGCTGGACGGTGCAGGACGATGCGCACCGCGGACTCGATCATGGCGTGTGGTCGCCCCTGCGCCTGATGTTCCCGCAGGCCGATGTTCCGGTGGTTCCGCTGGCCATGCCCTGGCCGCTAGACGCCGCCGGAGCCTACCGCCTGGGCGCGGCGCTGGCGCCGTTGATGGCAGAAGGCGTGCTGCTGTTCGGCACCGGCAGCCTGACGCATAACCTGCACGAATTCCACCCGGCCGCCCGCACCGACGATCCGCCTGCCGCTTATGTGCAGGCCTTTGTCAACTGGATGCGCGGCATGATCGAGCGCGGCGATGCCGCAGCGCTGCTCGACTACCGCCGCCGGGCGCCGCACGCGGCACGCGCCCATCCAACCGACGAACACCTTCTGCCCCTGTTCTGGGCGCTGGGCGCTGCTGGTGAAGGCGCAACCCCGCGCCACCACGGCGGCGGCGTGCACTATGGCAATCTGAGCATGGATGCCTGGGAGTTTTTTCCGGCTGAGACGGCGCGGGCCGGCGCGTAGCGGCTGCTCCTGAGAAAACGCCGGGCCGCCCAAGTTTCCTTGACCCCCACGGGGGGCGGGCTGGGCCATCCCCCTCCCGACCTCCCCCACGCCGTGGGGGAGGTGAGATCACTCCCTCCCCGCTCGTGGGGAGGGCTGGGGTGGGGAGTGCCCGGCCCTGGGTACTCAGAAGCCTCGACGCAAGGCATGCGCCGAGGCCACGCGGATCCCCCTCGGTGGCCTGGCGCGCCGCGTCAGGCCTTGCGCCAATCCACCGCGGCCGGTCGTCCTGGCAGGTGCAGCGTGGCGGTGGCGGGCGGTGCGGTGGCGATGATCTGGCCCGCGCGCAGCACCAGCAGGCGCGTCGCCCGCAGGCGAATGGCCTCCACCGGGTCGCCCGCCTGCAACAGCACCAGATCGGCGCGGCAGCCCACGTCCAGGCCGTAGCCTTCCAGCCCGAGGATGCGCGCCGGGGTGGTGGTGACGGCGTCAAAGCATTGCCGCATCGCCGCCTGCCCGGTCATCTGCGCCACATGCAGGCCCATGTGCGCGACTTCCAGCATGTCGCCGCTGCCGCCCGCGTACCACGGGTCCATCACGCAGTCTTGGCCGAAGGCCACCGGCACGCCCGCGGCCAGCAACTCGGGCACGCGGGTCATGCCGCGGCGCTTGGGGTAGGTGTCGTGGCGGCCTTGCAGAGTGATGTTGATCAGCGGGTTGGCAATGGCCGCCACGCCGCTTTCAAACATCAGCGGCAGCAGTTTGCTGACGTAGTAGTTGTCCATGCTGTGCATGGAGGTGAGGTGTGAGCCGGCCACCCGCCCCTGCAGGCCGAGGCGCTGGGTGTGGAAGGCCAGGGTTTCGATGTGGCGGCTCATCGGGTCGTCGGACTCGTCGCAATGCATGTCCACTGGCAGGCCGCGCGCAGCGGCAAGTTCGCACAACAGCTTCACGCTCTCGGCGCCGTCGCTCATGGTGCGCTCGAAATGCGGAATGCCGCCGACCACGTCCACGCCCAGGTCGAGCGCACGCTGCAGGTTGCGCAGCGCCGTCGGCGAGCGCAGCACGCCGTCCTGCGGGAAGGCGACGAGCTGCAGATCGAGGTAGGGCTTGACCTGCTCGCGCACCTGCAGCAAGGCTTCGACCGCCAGCAGGCGGTCGTCGCACACATCGACATGCGAGCGGATCGCCAGCAGGCCGCGCGCCACGGCCCAGTCGCAATACGCCAGCGCGCGTTCGACGATGGCCTCCTGCGTGAGCTGGGGCTTCAACTCGCCCCACAGCGCAATGCCCTCAAGCAGGGTGCCGCTGTGGT
>JAQTVS010000090.1:4112-9315 GCA_028706735.1 Thiomonas sp. | reverse complement strand
CTCGGGGAAGTTCGACACGAACTATCTGGTCTGTCAGCTTGCAGCGCTGACGATGAACGTGCTGCGCCTCATGGGTCAGCAAGGGCTGCTGGGGCCGCATGCCCCGGTGCGCCATGCGGCCAAGCGACGGCGTCTGAAGACGGTGATCCAGGAACTGGTCATCCGCGCAGCACGCGTGATCCACCATGGCGGACGGCTGTGGTTGGGACTGGGCGCCAACGACAAGGCGGCCCAGGCCTTCTGCGATCTGCATGCGCAGTTCGCTGCCAGCGGCTGAAGGCGCGCACCCAGCGCACCCAGCGCACCCAGCGCTCCCAGCACCCCAGCACCCCAGCACCCCAGCACCCCAGCACCCCAGCACCCCAGCACCCCAGCACCCCAGGGCGCCGACCGCAAGGACTCGGCAGGAAAGCGGCTGCGCGCCATCCGCTCCAAACGACCGATCCAGGGCGAATATCGCCTGCTCACGACCCCACAAACCGCTGCACCACGGGAATCGAAGCGTGAACCCGCGAGAAATCTGGAAAATCGGACTGTCACGATCAGATCTCACGTCAATACATAATCTGAAGTCACGGATTCAGGAATGGATGCAAAGCGATCAGTTGTGGCTCAGCGTCGCTCGAAAACCCCGCTTCCCAAGTAAACCAGTGCACCGCTTGGATTTCTTGAGGGCGTTTTTTGTGCAGGCGCTGCGCCGCGTTCCACATGTCCCGCAGGACGCCATGAGACTCCAGCACCACAGGCGCGTGGATTGATGCATGACCAACGCCTTTTCCTCCCCCATAGGGCTCACCGGTCGAGAGACCACCTGTACACCCGCCATCGCTCAGGTACCGAGTACCCCCTACGGACTTCGCGCGATTGCCGTCAATGACTGTTCTGCGCTCTCCAATCACAACGAAATCGTCGTCTTCGATTTCCAGCGATGCAGTGCCATGATCTGGCTCCTCATCTTCAGTCAGATTGACGATGTCCGGCAATGTGCTCGGCCGCGCGGATCGATTTCCGGGGAGTCCGCCAACGGTTCCATCGGCTTCTGTCGCATCAACTCGATTCGTGTTTTCGCGATCGCGAAACACCGCATCCCCTTGTGGCTCGCTGCCTCCCAAAATTCGTAACCCGAGAAAGGAGCGTCCATCTTTGAGGGAACTACCTCAACATCCAGTTGCGCTGTTCCCTGAAACCAAGGCTGCACCTTCAGAAACACATAGCGGTTGTTGTTGAGGAAGGTCGACTCCGCCTGGGAATAAATGCTTCTCGCTGCATGTTGGGCGTAGGGATCATGCTTCACATGCGCCAGAAAAACGGCATCGTCGTTGTACATCCTCTTGGCGAGTTTGATAGGCCAAGTTCCCGGAGGCGCAGCATCTTCCTCCAAGGGTCTGTACAACTTACTCTCGGCTTCTTCCCAGGGATAGGTAGCGAGCACCCGTTTGACTTCTGCAGAACGTCCATAGAAGCGGGCAAAGAATTCTGTGCAAGGGATCAGCAATCGTTTACCTTGCGGGAGCCCGAGATCAAGCAAGTAATTTTTGTCAGATCCGTAGGCCGTCTTGTAGTCCGTCTCCGGAATCGGATTGACTTCTCCATACTCGCGAACAGCTTCGTAGGGAGAAATAATTCGCCAATGGCCCGCATCAAACGAAACGCGGAAACGCTGGCCAGGTCGCTTGATTCGAGAATCGCAGATGCCGCCTCGCCATACCGATCCCAGACGAAGCAGCCCTAGATGAGTCAAGGCAACTTCCCGTCGAATCAAATTTGTGCCGAAAGTACCGTCTTCCAGCAAGGCCCTGAAAAAGACCACGATATTTGGAATCGATCCTGCACAGCGATTTTTTGTCAGCGGGCCGTACCACCAAACGACGAGACGCCGATCATCCTCCTGCAGCTCGCCGTTCTGAATGACATAGGCCTTGGTTTTCCTCAGTGACAGCTTCATAAGACACCCCCCGAAACTTGAAATCGCGGGGCGCCCGTGTCGCGTCTATTTCCAAAAAATCGCAGTAATTTCGGAAACTGACAGCCGACAAATCCGCAATCGATCAGTTCACCGTGGCGATGGAGAATCTCTCGGCTCAATGCCGTGAAATGATCGTTACCGATCACGATCGAGATATTCGAATCGATGGATTTGACTGCGCGGGCAATCCGGATCGCAGCTTCATAATTGGCCGTGATCGCACTGAGACAAACGGCGAGTGTGCGGCAAGCCCGCTCGCGAATAACTGCAAGAATACGTTCGAGCGGATTAATTACGCCATCGACGTAACAGCCTTCGAAGCCCGGGAGCGCATCGACATAAGAGGCCAGTGACAGGATACCGAGATGTGGGAAATTAGCCCAGTCAGTATGTTGAATGCCCTTCGATACAACGATGTCGCTTGCTTTGCCCACGTCGTCAGCATCCAGATCATTGCTGTTCGGCGGATTGACAAAGAATACGACTACCCTCGGCTCGCTCATGGTGCGGTTCTCCCGGTATTGTAGATATTGTCTGAAGACTGCTGTAACCGGTCGGCGCACGCCTCAGCTCGCAGTGCCTCCCGAAGTGTCCAATCTAAGAGAAAGTTCTTGAGCCGGAACCTGTCAGGCATGACAGGTTCCGGCAATATGCTGGCCGTACCGATCGGAATATCGGGACGGCAAGATCTCTACTTGCTCCAGCACGGGCAGCAGGTCGCGGATATTGGAGTTCTTCTTGTCGTGCAGCAGCACGAAAGGGTTGTCGAACACGGCAACCTGTTTGTCCTGGCTGTTGATGAAGTAGGGCGACAGATATCCACGGCCGAACTGCATACCTTCGAAGAGGTCGAGCTCGTTCTTCAGATAACAAGCTGCTGAAGGCTGTCTTGCCAAGTTAGGGCGCTGCCATGCTTATCCTGTAGTTGGTGGAAGGAGCATCAGCTCAGCGCCTTCAAGGTAACCGACTTCTTAAACAGCAGCAATGCAAATGACACAAATAATGCAGCAGCCCCAGTGAGTGCTAACGGTAGGCCGTAGGCGCCGGTTGTCATCGCCGCACTGCTGAGCAGTGGCCCGAGCAAACTGCCTATCCCCCACAAGAACCCGGCACTGGCATTCGCCGTGACCAAATCTGGGCCACTAAAGCCTTCGCCGATCATAATGATCGCCAAGGTATAGACCCCGCCGGCGGCGGCCCCGAGTAGAATCAGGCTAGGCCAAAGTAATAGCGAAAAATTCATCAACCAAGGCAGACACCCACCAATTGCAAGAGAAAGCAAGCCACACCCCAAATAGATAACAGGCCTGGGGACATTGTCAGATAGCCACCCCAATGGAAACTGGAGAGCTGCATCGCCAAGCAGGATCACCGTCACCATCAGCGCAGCAATTTTGATTGTGTAACCGTGATCGGCCGCATAAACCGGAAACATCGACAAAACCATGCCATCGAAGAATGAAAAGAAGATAATTCCCATGCATAGCGCGGGCGCCACTTGAATGAATCCTAGAACCGAGAACTTCTTATTTTCCGAATGCCGGTGATAGTCCACCTGCTTAGGCAAGATGAAAAAAATTATCCCCAGCGCCAAAAGATTCCCGCCAACTACCAATCCGACCACCTGTGGTCCGGCAATACCTAACAACGCAGTCATCCCCGGTCCGAATAATTGGAAAATAGTAAAGCAGGCTGTATAGGTCGAAACTACCCTCCCCCTGTTGGAGTCCTCAGCGATTTCATTCACCCAGGACTCTCCCAGAATAATTATGACCCCTGCGGCAAGACCCATAACCAACCTAGTCAAGGCCAGGCTATACAACGCCGAGGCGAAGATCTCAACGCTCGCAACACTCAGTGCCAACACTGTGAAACACCACAAATAAATTTGTCTGCGGCTCATTCGCTGGCAAATCCAGTCCACAAAAAAGGCAGACAACATGATGCCCGCCGCCGGTAATGCAGACATCAGGCCTATATGCACACTCGAAGCACCTGCCTGGTACATGCGCAGCGCGATTACTGGTACGGTCGAACCGATGCTTAATCCGACAATGGAAACGCCAAATATCAGAGCCGCCAACAATGGTCTATTCATCAGATACACCTCTGATACACTGCCCATTAATAGTCGCCCACTCACATCCCAACCGCGACGAGATGCTCGTGGATGTCACGTTGCGGCAATGTCGGCTTAGCAATCCGCACGCCGTTCACATAGAGGCATGACGCAGCGATCCCACGCCCGCCGTAAGGGTTGTAACCCTTCTCCACGACATGCAGATCGGTGTTATTCAGCACCGTATCTGCGGCATGCCTTTCGGAAGCCACCAGACCATCAACGTAATCACTGCTTCCAAACAAAGATACGTACATGGAATTTGGTGCATAAAGCGGATGCTCGAAATAGCGCGCAAGCTCACAGTCCTCGTCATAGGATTGAACAAAGAAAACTGGGGCAAAAAACTCTTTATAATTTCCTCCTAGCGATAAGGGCCGCTCGAATACGGTCGGTCGAATCAATCCATTAATCGGATTGATCTCACCCCCATAAGTGCAGTTCTCGCGATACTCCTTAAAAATTTTCACTATTTTTAACGTATGGTCAGGATCGCTATTAGGCCCGACGATATTCTCTCTGTATGCGTAATCGCCGACATAGCCTTCGCACTTGACCAACTCATCACGCAACCGGAGAATGAACTCCGCATATGCTCGCCGGTGCACAAGGATGCTATTGGGACCGGCGCAATCCTGTCCTTGATTGTACAACACCACACGTAGTGCGCTTTCGATAGCTATGTCAATCGGTGCATCATGGGACACAACAAGTGGGTTATGGCCAGCCCCATTGAGGATGAACAAGGTGCGCTTGGGGTAGCATCTACGGACCTTATTCGCATTTTCTGGCGTTCCGGTGAAAATAACCACACTAGATACTTCCGCAGTCTGATTTACAAACGTCTCTTTATCCACAAAGGAAATATTTATGTTAGGGAAGAAGCGCTCCAACTGTAACGATTTCATCAATTTCCTATAGTGCGAATGCATCGCTGTTGGCGGCCGAAGCCATGCTGAACTTGCCAAAAATGAAGGAATAATGCCAAAACAAGTCGTGGCATAGATTGGCTGATTAAGCGGGAGGTAACTGGTAACACAGTGAACCTTCCGCTCAAAGAAGGATCTATTGATTTCCAGGTGCTCTAGGAACTCGATACACCGCTCAATCTCATCCAT
>JAQTVS010000090.1:0-4102 GCA_028706735.1 Thiomonas sp. | reverse complement strand
CACGTTGTAGCATTCAAACTCTGAAAGGCTCTCAGCGATCGCCTCGCTATTGATTCTAAGATGTTGCGCAAAATCCGCGGCACGGGCTTTGACCTCTTCAAAATCTATGGCCTCCAATGTTCTCACGCTGTTCCGCAGTGATTCGATTTCTGTCTTCGTGCGGGATGACACGGACGACTCTGTAATAGCTAGATTGGCCTGCGTAGCGATCATGTTCTCACTTTTCCTGCAATGAACAAGCTGCTTGATCCGTGATTCGAGGTGCCTACAAAATACCAGGACACCAAGACGATTGATGTGCTCCTCCAGCCGCGGCCCGCTCTCATCGCCGAACAAGCAGGCGTAAAGCATCCGATAAACAACGCTGTGATCGGAAACGCTAACCTGACCGAAGACTTGCTGGATCTGTTGCCTAGGGAACCTCTGCAAAAGTCATCCCATTGACTGGCTCATGCGTTGAATGCCGATGAAACAAATCAGCCTTGCCACGACCGGATTTGAGCTTGCGACCAAGCGCACGCGCAAGCGGGAATTTCTCGACGAAATGGACCGGGTGATTCCTTGGTCGCAGTTGCTCGCCCTGATCGCCCCGTATGCGCCCAGCGGCAAGGCCGGGCGTCCGCCGTTTGCCCCCGAGGTCATGCTGCGCATTCACCTGCTGCAGCAATTCTTCGGGCACTCCGATCCGGCCATGGAAGAAGCCCTGCACGACATCCCGCTGTACCGCGAATTTGCCCGGCTCGATGCGGGCATCACCCGCCTGCCCGACGAGAGCACCATCCTGCGGTTTCGCCACCTGCTCGAAGCGCATGACCTGGGCCCACAGATCCTCGCCGCCGTCAACGCCCATCTGTCGCAGCGGGGCCTGCTGCTCAAGACCGGCACCGTGGTCGATGCCACGCTGATTGCCGCGCCCAGTTCGACCAAGAATGCCCAGGGAGAACGCGACCCCGAGATGCACCAGACCAAGAAAGGCAACCAGTGGCATTTTGGCATGAAGGCGCACATCGGCGTGGACGCTGACAGTGGCCTGGTGCACACGGTGCTGGGGACCGCCGCCAACGCGCATGATGTGACGCAGGCCGGCGCCTTGCTCCATGGCCAGGAGACGGACGTCTTTGGCGACTCGGGCTACCGTGGCGTACACAAGCGCGAGGAGGTGATCCAAACCCATCCCGACGTCGCTTGGCATGTGGCCCTGATGCCAGGCAAGCGCAAGGCATTGGACAAGACCACGCCGATGGGCGTGATTCTGGACGCTTTGGAGAAGACCAAGGCGCGCATCCGGGCCAAGGTCGAGCACCCGTTTCGGGTCATCAAATGCCAGTTCGGGCATCGCAAGACCCGCTATCGTGGCCTGGCCAAGAACACCCATCAATTGCAGGTGCTGTTTGCGCTGTCCAACCTGTGGATGGTGCGCAAGCGAATTTTGCAGGGCGCTGCGGGATGAGTGCGTCTGCAATCCGGGCAAAGGCCCGAAAACCGGCCAGATCGCGTTAAAAAGCTGTGAATTCGGCCCGATATTCAACGCTGATTTCACGATGTGAACAGGCGCGCATCAACTCGCGTTTCGGCGCGGGTTGTGCAGACCTTCCCTAGGCCTCGTGCCGCCGGGGATGCGCGTAGCGGTGCTGCGTCCCGATGGCGCGCCGGCCGACGTGGGCGAATTGGGCGAGATCGTGTTCTACAGCCCGCACTTGGCGTTGGGCTACCTCGATCCCGCATCGTCACGGGCAGCCGCTTTTGAGTCCGACGCCGATACAGGGCGCAGCTACCGCACCGGCGACCGAGGTTGGCGCACGGTTGCCGGCGACATCGTGCTCGCCGGTCGTGTCGATCGCCAAGTTAATGTGTCCGGAAACCGGATCGAACTTGCCGAGATCGAACACGCCGCCATGCGCGAACTCCCGCTGGCTGGTGCCCGCGCGCATTGGTGGGTCGACACCGAACAGCTTGTACTTTACGTCCTCGAACGCCCGGACGCACAAGTAGCGTCCGAGCGAGTACTCGGTGCGCTAGCCGCCTGCCTACCGCGCTACATGGTGCCACATGCCATCCTCGCGTTGCCGGACTGGCCGCTAACCGCCAACGGCAAGTTCGACGATCACCGACTGCCGCGGCCGGCCGGCAGGACCGACGGGACGCCGCCGGCAACGTCGACGGAACGCGCACTGGCCGAGCTTTGGTCCACGCTACTCGGTCGCTCAGATATCCATTGTGAAGACTCATTCGTGTCGCTGGGCGGTCATTCGCTCAAGGCTCTTCAGCTACAGGTGTTGATCGAAGGCCGCTTCGGTGTGTCGGTTCGGCTGGCGCAACTGTTGGATGCTCCCACGCTGTCGGCTATGGCGGCCGGACTGGCGTCCGCCCCGCCATTGGCGGATGCCGCTGCGAGACTGCAGCCGATGCAGCAGTCGGCGCACGAGCCGTTCCCCTTGAACGACATCCAGCGTGCCTACTTTGTTGGGCGCCGCATGGCACTGGGCGACGGCGCGGTGGGCTCGCAGTCGTACTACGAATTCGAAAGTGCGGCCATGGACGTCGATCAGCTGCAGCGGGCCTGGAACCGCGTGGTCGCCCATCACCCCATGCTGCGCGCTGTGGTGACGGAGGACGGATACCAGCGCGTGCAGCCCACTGTGCCAAGCTACCGGATCGCGGTGCACGACTGGACGACTCTCTCTGCCGAGGAGGCGCGCGCGCGGTCAGAGGCGCTGCGCACGGCAATGACCGCGGAGGCCATGGATCCGACCCGCTGGCCGCTGTTCCAGATCGAGGCGACCTTATGGCCCAATGGCCGAGCCCACCTGCATTTCCGCTTCGACTTCATCTTGGCCGACGCTTGGAGTTGGAACGTCCTGCTCGCCGACCTGAGCCGCTGCTACGAGGACCCGGATGCGGCCCTCCAGGCGACCTCGCTGAGCTTCCGCGACTACGTCCTTTACGAACAGGCCTGTCGCAGAGGCGCGGCCTATGCGCGGGCTCGCGCATTCTGGCGCGATCGCTTGGACGACCTGCCGGCAGCCCCACAGTTGCCGCAAGTCCGGTCGGTCTCACAACTGGAGACGCTGCGCTTCGAGCGTCGTTCGCGCACTTTGCCCGCCGACTGCTGGCAGGCTTTCCAGCGACAGGCACAGGCGCGCGGATGCACACCGACTGCCGCGCTCGTCGGCGTCTTTGGCAAGGTGCTGGCGCGCTGGTGCAAGAGCCAGCGCTTCACCCTCAACTTAACCTTGTTCGATCGCCGTCCGGTGCATCCTGACGTGCCGCGTATCGTGGGCGACTTCACTTCGGTGTTGCTCCTGACCCTCGATTACGCGTCGCCGGGGACCGCGACGGATGACCTGCGGCGCGTGCAATCGGAACTCTGGCAGTGCCTGGACCATCGTGAGATGTCTGGCGTGCAGGTCATGCGCGAGATGAACGTCCGCTACGCCGACACCGGCAGCCTGATGACCATGCCCATCGTCTTCACGAGCAAGCTGGGCCTGCGCGATGAAGAGAACGCCACCGCCCCGCCGACCTGGCTGGGCCGCCAAGTCGACGGCGTGTCGATGACGCCGCAGGTCTGGCTGGACAGCCAAGCGGCCGAGGGCGCGCAGGGTGCGCTGGTACTGAATTGGGATGCGATCGAGGGGCTCTTCGAGGATCGCGTGTTGGACGACATGCTCGACACCCTGTGCCTTGCGGTGACCGAGCTCTCGGAAAGCGATCGCCCCTGGGATGAGGTCTGGGCCGTCGCCATTCCTCAGCGTCACATCGCGATACAGGCAGCGGCGAACGCGACGGACCAGGTACTTACCGCGAGCTTGTTGCATGCGCCAATGCTGACACAGGCGGCAGCGGCACCGCGTTGCCCGGCGGTGCGAGATGCCGTTGGCCGCCTGCTCACGCACGGCGAGCTGCATCACGCTGCTGCCCAGGTCGCAGCGGAGTTGGGGCGACGGTCGGTGCGCGGTCAGCCCGTCGGTATCCTGATGCCGAAGCGTCTAGAGCAGGTCGTGGCGGCGCTGGCCTGCCATTTGAGCGGCAACTCCTACCTGCCCATCGACCCAGCACAGGGCGAGCTACGCATCCGGCAAATCGTGCAGCGCGCTCGCTA
>JAQTVS010000089.1 GCA_028706735.1 Thiomonas sp. | reverse complement strand
TGAAAACGAGCTTGCGATGTTTCGGCGTCGCCAAAAATGGACTGCTGCGACCCATTTGCAGCCGACGATTCCAAAGCCCGACAGGCTCCTAGCGCGTCCCTATGCCCTCGCGGCGCGCGATCTGCGCCTGCTGCGTTTTGTCGGCCCGCGCGGCACGGTGCCCTCCCTGTCCGCCAGCGCGGTGCTCGACGGGGCCATTCCGCCCGATTCGCTGCGCGGCAAGATTGTGCTCATCGGCGCCACCGCTGCGGGGCTGGGCGACTCTCTCGCCACGCCGGTCACCACCCAGGGCGCGCCCATGCCCGGTGTGGAAGTGCTGGCAAACACTGTGCTCGCCTTGCGCGACGGCAGCCTCATCCGCGCGCTGCCCGCCGCCTGGACGCTGGCGCTGACCGCGATTCTGGCTCTCGCGCCCTTGCTCTGGCTGCCCCGGCTCATGCCCCTCGCGGGCCTGCTGGCCAGCATGACCTGGGTGCTGGCGCTGCTGCTGGCCGCGGCAATGACGCCCATTTTCCTGGGCTGGTGGTGGCCACCCACAGCGGCTCTGGCAGCGGGGCTGTCGGCCTACCCCTTGTGGGGATGGCGGCGGCTGGAGGCGGCGCGGCGGCACCTGGACCGGGAACTTCGCCAACTACGCCAGGCCGGGCGCGACTCTGCCGCCGCCAGCTCGGATAGCGCGCTCAAGCGCTTGAGTTTCGAAGGACGCATTCTTGAAGTGCAGGCGGCGCAGGAACGGTTGCGCGATTTGCAGACGCGCCGAGACGACGCTCTGGCGTTCATCAGCCATGACGTGCGGGCGCCACTGGCTGCCGCCGTGCAGCAACTGCAGGCCGACCGGCTCGACGCCAAGGCGCGTGAACGGCTGCTTGGCCAGTTGCGGCGCGCGCACGATCTGGCGCAGGGCTTCCTCAACCTCACCCGCGCGCAGGCGCTGGAGCCCTCCGCGATGATCGAGCTCGATCTGGGTGCGGTGCTGCACCAGGCCGCCGACTTCGCCTATGACGAGGCTTTGGAAAGAGGCGTGCGGTTCGCGCGCAAGCTGCCTGACGATCCGGTCTGGGTGCGCGGCGATTTCGATGCGCTGGAACGGCTGGCTGGCAATCTGCTGCGCAATGCCGTGCAGCACAGCCCGGCCGGATCGACCGTGACTCTGGGCGCGACACTGCGGGCGCAAACGGTCCGGTTCTGGGTGCAGGATCAAGGCGCCGGATTGACGCCGGAGCAGTCGTCCCAGCTGTTTCAGCGCTTTGCGCGCGGCGCGGCGGGGCAGGCGCCAAGTGGTTCAGGCAGCACCGGGCTGGGGCTGTACTACGTGCGGCTGGTGGCGGAAAAGCACGCGGGGAGCGTCGGGGTCGGGTCTGCGCCCGGTGGCGGTGCAAGCTTCTGGGTGGAACTCCCCCGGCAACTTTGATCCGGGCCGGGGGAGGGGTGTGATGCGCTTATTTCTTCAGCGCATCACGAATTTCGCGCAGCAGCACGGTGTCTTCCGGCGTCGGCGCGGGAGGGGTCGGCGGCTCGGCATGCTTGAGCTTGGAGATCATGCGCACCATCATGAAAATGATGAAGGCCAGGATGATGAAGTTCACAGCCACGGTGATGAAGCTGCCGTACGCCAGCACGGGCACCCCGGCTTTTTTCAGCGCGTCCAGGGTCAGTGCCGTGCCATCGGGCACCTTGCCCAGCACGACGAACAGATTGGAAAAGTCGAGTTTCCCGATGAGGGCGCCGACGATTGGCATGATGACATCGTTCACCAGTGATTCGACAATCTTGCCGAACGCGCCGCCAATGATCACGGCCACGGCCAGGTCGATCACATTGCCTTTGACGGCAAACGCTTTGAAATCTTGCATCAGGGACATACGGGGCTCCTCATCGGTTGGGGGATGGGCGCGAAAACATCACGCGCCGCCAGGATTTTGCGGGAAAACTTGGCATTCCCCAAGCGGCCCCATCCGACGTGGCTGAATTTTTACACTTCGCCAAGCTGCCGTTCAGTTGGGCCGGACCGCCGCGTAAAACCGCACCAGTTCGAGCTGCACCTGATCCGACAGGGCGCTAAAAGACCCGCGCAGCATCTTCTCAGCTTCTTCCTGCTGGCCGTTGCGGCTGTTCAGCAGTACCTGTCCGGCGGTCAGATGAAACTCGGCGTGGATTTTGCGCAGCCGCGTGTAATGCGGCAGTTTGCCGTAGCGCGCTTTGGCCGGGCCGTTGAGCCATTGCCCCAGGGCGCACAGATCATCTGGAGCAACCTGGGCGATGTCCACATCGTCCTGCCGCCCCTCGAGGATGATGCCCTTGAGCCGCTTTTTCCACGCGAGATGGCCTTGTACCGCCTGGCCCAGATAAAGCCCCTCGAAGAGATCTTCTTCTGGATCAATCTCCGGTGTGAGATGGGTGTCTGTGGTGGGGAGATGGCCAGCGTCATGCCGACGCAGCCAGGCGAGAAGTCCCATTGCATGTCCTTTTTGGTGTGATCAAACGAGTGAACGGTACGCGCCGCGATCCATGCCGCCAGCGATGAGAGACACTCTAAAAAACGCAGGGGAGGCCCGTCGAGCACTGTGCGGGGCGCTTTACGCTTGTGTTCGCTAAATCGTGAGAATTCGCACAAAGTGTTGGCTTTCCCGGCGGGCTGCGCAGAAACGCAAGGTCACAGTTGATACATACTGGCCCTAGTTTCTGGGCCGACAACTGCATAAAGTTCACCTACCCAGGTTTTGCTCCTCGTTGCCGTGAAGCTTGGTCAGGCGTGATTCGGTTGTACCCCGAATGACGCCGCCCCGTTGCGCAGGGAGTGCGCCGTGGCGATGCGATTGCAGGCCATGGCGCTGATGACAACAAGAATGAAACGTGGAGACGTCTAGCAGCCAGAGCCGCTGCGTTGAATCCAGTTGAGCAACCGCCAGAATGTCTGGCCGTCTGCGCCAAATTTGTCGCAGACGGGACATGCAATGCCGCGAACCCGACCGGGCTATGCGGCGCAACCCTATCGCTGACCGTTGAGATCGGCGAATGTTCTAACCCTGTGAGGAGCCAAATGAAACTTGCCAAAACCCTGATTGCTGCCGCCATTGGAATGGGCGCAGCCCACGCCGCATTTGCCATGAACGTGCCCGGCCCGCTGGTCACGCCCCAGTGGCTCAAGGCGCACCAGAACGACGTCACCATCATCGACATCCGTGGCGGTGGCAGCATCAAGGCCTATGACGAAGAGCCGGTCATGGGAAAAAACCATTTTGTGAAAAAGAGCGGCGGCCATATCGCTGGCGCCGATCTGGTGAACTTCAACGACATCCGTGAAGAGCGCACGGTCGACGGCGTCAAGCTCAAGGCTATGATGCCCACGGCCGACTACTTCGCCAAGGTGCTCGACGCTGCCGGCGTGAACAGCGGCAAGCCCTACGTCATCGTGCCGACCGGCAACGCGGTGTTCGCGATGGATCGTGGCACCCGTCTGTACTTCCAGATGCGTTATTTCGGCGTGCCCGCCGACCAGATCGCCATCCTCAATGGCGGCACCAATGCCTGGATCAACGCCGGATTTCCGGTGAGCATCAAGCCTGCGCCCAAAACCGTGGGCAACTGGAAAGCCACGGGCGAAGACAAGGCGCTGCTGGCCGGTCTGAATGATGTCAAGGAAGGCGTGAAGAGCGGCACCGAGCAGTTCATCGACGCCCGTCCCACCGCCCAGTACCTGGGCATTGCCAAGAAGCCGATCAACAAGACGGCAGGCCATCTGCCTGGCGCCAAGACCTTCCCGATCGACGCCATCGTCAAGGATGATCATGGCGCTGCCATGTTCATGAGCGCCGCCGACTACAAGAAGATCTTCCACGACTTCAACATCAGCGACAACGCACCGACCACGACCTACTGCAATACGGGCCATCTGGCCTCGGGCGCTTGGTTCGTGGTGCATGAGATTCTGGGCAACAAGAATTCCAAGCTCTATGCCGGTTCGATGAACGAGTGGACCAACCTCGGCAACCCGACCGTCGGACTGCCTGGCTGAGTCGTTTGTGGTTCAGAAAAACCGGCTTTCGGCCGGTTTTTTTTCGCCCATGCTCCATGGCGCGTGCTGGAATGTCGCAACGCAACAATGTTCGGAAGCGAGCGATTACCTTCGACGGAACTCCCCATGAAGATGCATTGCTGTGAAATTGCTGCGCTGCAGCTTGGTGCTTTCCCTAGATTTTCATCGGCACGACTGTCAGCGCATGGTCAGCTAGCCTGAAAACAATCCGTCATTCCCGTGACGTGCTGTAACACGTTGGCGCCGCGGGGTTGATGCGTTGCGTTGCGGGCCTCGGGTGGCAGACCCAGCAGCGACGCCACGCCCACGTCCACATCCAGGAGACTTGAGCATGGCTTCCATTGCAATGGGCGCAAAAGCGCGCCCCATGACGGCGGGCGAGAAGAAGGTGATTTTCGCCTCCTCCCTCGGCACGGTATTCGAGTGGTACGACTTCTACCTCTACGGATCGCTGGCTGCCATCATCGCCAAACAGTTCTTCGCCGGACTGGATGCAGGATCGGCGTTCATCTTTGCTCTGCTGGCGTTTGCCGCAGGCTTCATCGTGCGCCCCTTCGGTGCGCTGCTGTTCGGTCGGCTGGGCGACATGATCGGCCGCAAGTACACTTTCCTGGTGACGATTTTGATCATGGGCCTGTCGACGTTCATCGTCGGTGTGCTGCCGAACTATGCGGCCATTGGCGCGGCCGCACCCGTCATTCTCATCGCTTTGCGTCTGCTGCAAGGCCTGGCGCTCGGCGGGGAATACGGCGGTGCGGCCACCTATGTGGCCGAGCACGCGCCGCAGGGCAAGCGCGGCGCTTACACCTCGTGGATTCAGACCACCGCCACGCTGGGACTGTTCCTGTCGCTGCTGGTGATTCTGGGCACGCGCACGCTGCTGGGCGAGGATGTGTTCAACGACTGGGGCTGGCGTGTGCCCTTCCTTGTGTCCATCCTGCTGCTGGGCGTGTCGGTGTGGATTCGTCTCAAGCTCAACGAGTCTCCGGCCTTTGTCAAAATGAAGGCGGACGGCAAGGCCTCCAAGGCGCCGCTGACCGAGGCGTTTGCGCGCTGGGGCAATCTGAAGTACGTCATCCTTGCCCTGCTGGGCTTGGTCGCCGGGCAGGCTGTGGTCTGGTACACGGGGCAGTTCTACGCCTTGTTCTTCCTGACGCAGACGCTCAAGGTTGATGCGGTGACGGCCAATCTGCTGATCGCCGCCGCGCTGCTGATCGGCACGCCGTTCTTCGTCGTCTTCGGTGCGCTGTCCGACAGGATCGGCCGCAAGCCCATCATCCTGGCTGGCTGTGCGATTGCTGCGCTGACCTACTTCCCGCTGTTCCAGGCGCTCACCCACTACGCCAACCCGGCGCTGTATCAAGCGGTGCAAAACTCGCCGGTCACGCTCACGGTCGATCAATCGCAGTGCACCTTCCAGTTCAACCCAACCGGCACGGCGAAGTTCACATCCTCCTGCGACATCGCCAAGCAGATGCTGGCGGCCAACTCGGCCAACTACAACACCGTGTCTGGCGCCGGCCCTGCCGTCATCCAGATTGGCGACAAGACCATCACCGTGCTGGGCGCCAAAGATCTTCCGCCGGACGAATTCAAGGCCAAGGAGGCCGCGCTGAAGAAGGACATCGGCGCCGCGCTCAAGGCTGCGGGCTACCCGGCCAAGGCGGACCCGGCGCAGATGAACACACCGATGGTGATCGCGATCCTGGCGCTGCTGGTGATCTTCGTCACCATGGTCTACGGCCCGATCGCCGCAGCGCTGGTCGAACTGTTCCCGACCCGCATCCGCTACACCTCCATGAGCCTGCCGTATCACATCGGCAATGGCTGGTTCGGCGGTCTGCTGCCCACCATCGCCTTCGCTCTGGTGGCGCAGAACGGCAACATCTATTACGGCCTGTGGTACCCCGTCATCATTGCCGCGGGCACCTTCGTCATCGGCCTGTTCTTCCTGCCTGAAACCAAAGATCGCGACATCTACGCGGCAGACTGACCGGAACATCCCCCGCGGCATTTCAGCGCCACGGGCAGACTCGCACAATGGGAAAGCCCGCTCACGCGGGCTTTTTTCTTTTGGCGCAGAGGTGCAGCTGTGCGGATCAGGATGCCGTTTGCTGCGATGGATGATCCACAAGGTTCTGTGCAATAAGTTCAACCAGGCTGAGCACCGGCTTGTCCCATTCGGTTTGCTCCGCACCGGCCAGGAAGTTGAGCCGGCAACTGCCGCACGAGGTGACGATGGCCTGTGCATCGCTGTTGTCCACCTGCGCCCGCTTGATGGCGAAAGCTTGCGCACGCAGGGGCGCCGCACGGTTGATCAAAAATCCGCCCGCACCGCCGCCGCAGCACCAGTTCATTTCTTCGGTATCCCGCGGTTCGCACAACTCAGCTCCCGTGGCCCGCAGAGCGAGCCGCGGCTGCTCGAACACGCCGCCGTGTCGGCCGAGTTTGCAGGCATCATGGAACATCAGGGTCTGGTGCGCATCGCCGCGCAACGGCAACTTGCCTTGCTCCACCAGTTCCCCGATCAGTTCGGAGATGGCCAGCACGCGAAAAGGCAGCGGACCGCCGTGCACCTCGGCGCCTTCCCAGCGCAGGGCAGGGTAGGCATGGCCGCACTCTGGCACGATCACCATCTCGGCGCCCACCTCGATGGCTTGCCGGATCACGGCTTCTGACGCCTTTTTCTGCGTCTCCTCCACGCCAGAGAGCAGGCCGAAATTGGCGGCTTCATAACCATTGCTGCGCAGCGTCCAGTCCAGCCCGGCGGCGTTCAGCACCCGTGCCGTCGCCTCGAGCGCGTCCTGGAACAACAGGATGTCGAGCACCGTCGTCAGCATCAGCACCTTGGCCTTGGGTTTGTCCAGATGCACGGTCACTCCACGGCTGCGCACCACTTCGACGGCCTGTGCAAGATGGCTGGCATCTGCGCCAAACACGGTTCCGCGGGCGTCTTGCTCGCTTTGCACGGCGCGCAGTTCGTCTGGTGCAAGTCCTGCTGCGGCCAGCGCTTCGCGCATCACGTTCACGCCGCGGGCGATGTTGATGCCCATCGGACAGACCATGCTGCAACGGCCGCACTCGGTGCAACTGTCGAAGCACAGCGCCTGCCATTCCCGCAAATCATCAACATTCACATCTTGGGTGAACGGTTTCCACAGCCAGGACAGGGGAGCGACTTCGCGTCGCCAGACGCGCCGCAGCAGATCGAGCTTGTGCGTCGGAATGAGGTCGGGGTCATCGTTTTGCACGCTGAACTGGCAGGCGTCGGCGCAATAGCCGCATCGCACGCAAGAATCCAGATCGACCGCGAGGCTGCGATCCATTTTTTCCAGCATGACCGTCTTGGCACGTTTGACACGCTCCGCGTCGGGCATCTCGACCTTCGGCGCTTGCTCCGCCAGATGGGCGATGGCGTTGCCGAACTGTGCATACATCTCGCGATTCATCATGCCCGTACTCCCCGGCGCGCCATGAATGCGCCGTACTGGGCGCGGCCAAAAAACCAGCTGACGGTATGGAACAGCTTGCCGAAGGGAAACCACACCAGCAGCAGTTCGAGTGACATGAGGTGAATCGCCAGCCGGGTTGGATCGGCGGAATATCCCTGCGCCGCATAGGCGCTGGAGGGCTGGTCGATCAAGGCCATGCCCGTGAAAATCACCAGAAACAGCAAGCCCCAGGAGATGTAGTCATCTGCGCCGGAGATCCGTCGCAGAGTCGGGTCCATCAGGCGCATGGCAAGCGCCACGAGCAAGGAGATGATGGTGACGCCAGCGGCGAGATACATCACTGCGTCCGGCAATGCAGGCCAGGACACCCCCAGATGCCGGTGAAGAAAGGCGATATGTGGGGCGTAGCCAAACACGATGAAGGCCAGGCCGAGGTGATAGAAGTAAGGGTTGAGCGTGGCAAGTGTCGGGTTTGGACGAGTGCCAGCGCGCGGCAGCATATGCCGCAGGACTGTGAGCCAGATCGCGCCTTGCACATGGACGCGCCGCGGGGTCGATGTGGCCAGCTTGGTTGGGCGGCGAACAAGCCCCGCTGCACGCCACAGCATGCCAAGCACGAAAATCAGCACGCTGCCGGCAAGTAACGGGCCACGCGCCAGGATCAGGAAGTCCATGAAAATCCCTTTGCTTTATAAGGAATTTGATATTAGGCTGCGGAGAAGCAGAGTGCAAGCAATTGTTTATGCGTGCATTTGGATGTGTGAATGCATGGCAATTTGCATTGAATCGATGCAATCGTTGGACTACAGTATGAAAAAATCAATCGCCCAGCGCCACACACTGCGGCCTGTCGCAAGGAGACTCGAATGACTGCAAAACGAATGCCCCCGGGCGACGTCAACACGGCAACTGCGATCAATCGTCGTTCGCTGCTGCAGGGAATGAGTGGCGTGGCTGCGGCGGTTTTTGGCGCAACCGTTGCAAGGGCGGATGCCATGGCGCAACCTGTTCTGACCAAGGCAGCGGCAGAGCCCCCGGTCGATGCCACGCAGCAGGCGGGCTATCGCCTGACCGAGCACATTCGCGCCTATTACCGCACCACCCGGCTTTGAATGCCGGGCCATTGCGACCCATACGATCTGCCGCGCGGCGCAACCCTCATGCCTGTGAAACCAGGGTTTTGCCCGCCGCGCCGCCTGCTCCCACGCATCACACTGGAGTGAAGACATGCTGTTAACTCGTCGTTCCGAAGTCAAGGACACCCAAAGCAGCTCCCCGGACACTTCGACCATCTGGGTCGATCAGATCAAGCGCAGCCTGAGCCGGGCCTTGCCGACCATCGACCGCCGAGCATTTCTGCGGCGTTCCGGCATTGGGGTGGGGCTGGGGCTCGGAGCGGGTTTGATCGGCTCACAACTGCATTTGGTGAAGAAGGCCGACGCGGCGGATACGCCGGCGCCTGGTTCGGCCGGGAGCAAGAATGTCGTGACCCGGCGCACGGTCTGCACGCACTGTTCGGTCGGTTGCGCCTCGGACGCCATGGTGGAAAACGGTGTGTGGGTGCGGCAGAACCCGGTGTTCGAATCGCCGCTCAACCTGGGCGCGCACTGCGCCAAAGGCGCCGCGCTGCGCGATCATGGCCGCGGCGATCACCGTCTGCGCTATCCGATGAAACTGGTAGATGGCAAGTATCGGCGCATCTCCTGGGATCAGGCCTTGCAGGAAATCACCGACCGCCTGCTGGAGATTCGCAAGGAAAGCGGTCCGGACGCGCTGTTTGTCGTCGGTTCGAGCAAGCACAGCAACGAGCAAGCCTATCTGCTGCGCAAGTGGGTCTCCTTCTGGGGCACGAACAACTGCGATCACCAAGCGCGCATCTGCCATTCCACCACGGTCGCCGGTGTCGCCAACACCTGGGGCTACGGCGCCATGACCAATTCGTACAACGATCTGGCCAACTCCAAGGTGGCGTTTTTCATCGGTTCGAATGCGGCCG
>JAQTVS010000088.1 GCA_028706735.1 Thiomonas sp. | reverse complement strand
CGAGCACGGCAGACTTCAAAGATGAATTCGATTCAGCATAACCTAAAAATTCGTCGCTTGATTCAATTTCCCGCCCTGCGCAAACTGCCACTCTGTTCCGCATTTCATTCTGGAGAATTGGCATGACCACCACCCACGTCCTGGGCTACCCCCGCATCGGCGCGCAGCGCGAACTCAAATTTGCCCTGGAGAGCCATTGGCAGGGCAAGAGCGATGTCGCCGCGCTGCAATCCACCGCGGCGCGCCTGCGTATCGGCAATTGGGAGGCGCAGCGCGATGCCGGCCTGCGCTTTGCCACCGCGGGTGATTTCGCGCTGTACGACCACATGCTCGACACCGCTGCGCTGCTGGGCGCCCTGCCCGCGCGCTTCGGCTTCGACCCCAAGTCGCTGGACTTGGCGCAGTACTTCGCCCTGGCGCGCGGCAACAGCGCACAGCCCGCAATGGAAATGACCAAATGGTTCGACACCAACTATCACTACCTGGTGCCCGAGTTGGACGCGCGCACCACGTTTGACGGCGGCGTGGACTGGCTGTTCGACCGCGTGCGCGAAGCGCAGGCGGCGGGCCACAACCCCAAGCCAGTGCTGGTCGGGCCGCTGACCTTTTTGTGGCTGTCCAAGTCGCACCAGCCGGACTTCGACCGTCTGCGCCTGGCACCGGCGCTGTCCAAGGCCTATGCCCGCATCCTGTCGCGGCTGGCCGATCTGGGGGTGGAATGGGTGCAGCTCGACGAGCCCGCACTGGCGCTCGATCTCGACACGCCGTGGCGCGACGCCCTGCCCGCGCTCTATGCCGCACTTCCCGCCTCCTTTCCCGCCCAAGCCGGGGCGCTTCGCCCCAAGCTGCTGCTGACGACCTACTTCGAGTCCGTCAGCTTTGCACCGGCCACGCTGGCGTCGCTGCCAGTCGATGGCGTGCACCTCGATCTGGTGCGCGCGCCGCAACAACTGGCCGTCTGGCGCGACGCCCTGCCGCCACACTGGGTGCTGTCTGCTGGCGTGATTGACGGCCGCAATGTGTGGCGCAGCGATCTGGGCGCGCTGCTCGGCACCCTGCGCCCGCTGCACGCCAGCTTGGGCGAGCGGCTGTGGATCGCACCGTCGTGCTCGCTGCTGCATGTGCCGGTCAGTCTGCGCGGCGAAGACGGCGGCCGCCTCAACCCGGAAGTGCGCCCCTGGCTAGCCTATGCCGAAGAAAAGCTCGACGAGCTGCGCGTGCTCGCCACAGCGCTCGACCAGGGAGAGGATGCCGTGCGCGACGCGCTGCAGGCCAACGCCAGCGTGCTGCAATCGCGCCGCACCTGTCCGCGCATCACCCTGCCGCAAGTGCGCCGCCGCGTGGATGCGCTCACGCCAGCCGATGCCCGCCGCGCCGCGCCCTACACCGCGCGCATCGCCGCGCAGCATGCCCGGCTGCATCTGCCCGCACTGCCCACGACCACCATCGGCTCGTTTCCGCAGACTGCCGACATCCGCGCGGCGCGCGCGGCCTGGCGCCGGGGCGAGTTGCGGCACACCGACTATCTGCAAAAAATGCGCGAAGAAATCGCCGCGGTCATCCGCAAACAGGAAGACATCGGCCTGGACGTGCTGGCGCATGGCGAGGCCGAGCGCAACGACATGGTGGAGTTTTTTGGCGAGCAGCTCTGGGGCTACACCTTCAGCAGCAACGGCTGGGTGCAGAGCTATGGCTCGCGCTGCGTCAAGCCGCCCATCCTCTGGGGCGATGTCTGGCGCCCCGAGCCGATGACGGTGGACACCGCGCGCCATGCCCAGTCGCTGACCGCACGCCCGGTCAAGGGCATGCTCACCGGCCCGATCACCCTGCTGCAATGGAGTTTCGTGCGCGACGACCTGCCGCGCGACCAGGTGGCGCTGCAGCTCGCGCTGGCGGTGCGCGACGAGGTCGATGACCTGCAGAAGGCCGGCATCGCCATCATCCAGATCGACGAGCCCGCCTTCCGCGAAGGCCTGCCGCTCAAGCGCGCCAACTGGCCGGCGTATCTGGAATGGGCGGTGCGCGCGTTCGGCGTGTCCGCCGGGGTGGCGCGCGACGACACCCAGATCCACACTCATATGTGCTATTCGGAGTTCAACGACATCCTGCCGTCCATCGCGGCAATGGACGCCGACGTGATCACCATCGAAACCTCGCGCTCGAACATGGAGCTGCTCGACGGCTTTGGCGCCTTTGCCTATCCCAACGACATCGGCCCTGGCGTGTACGACATCCACTCGCCGCGCGTGCCGCCCGCCGCCGACATGGCGCGGCTGCTGCGGCGCGCGGCGCAGCGCATCCCGACGGAACGGCTGTGGGTCAACCCGGACTGCGGCCTCAAGACCCGCGCCTGGCCGGAAACCGAGGCCGCATTGCGCCACATGGTGCTGGCCACGCAGGAGTTGCGCATGGAACTGCGGCACAGCGGCCACATCGCCCCGCCTGCGGCCGCAACAGAGGCCAGCGCCGGACAGCCCGCCGCGCACGCCGCGTGCTGCGCACGGAAGCACGGCTGAGTGCCCTCGCACGCGGGGCGCGGCCAGTCTGTGCGGCAGGATGCGGCAGAAGCGCGTCAATCACATGGATTCTGCGGAAAAGGGGGAAATTGCAGAGGAAAACGGTTTACATTGTGAGAAATGCCCGATTTCAGTCCACGGACATCTCCCTCACACCCCGCCATGCTGCCCTCCGAAATTTTCCAGTCCTGCATCGACGACGCCATTCAGCGCTCGGACGACCTGATGCGCTCGGTGGTGCGCCAGGTCATCGAGGCCCTGGAGCAACAGGCCGAAGCGGCTGGCACCGGCCGCGACCGGCAGCAGTTTTCCGACATGAGCCACGCGCTGCGGCAAAACGAGGGCAAGCTGATCCAGGCCTTCGTCGAGCGCTTTCACGCCGTGCTGGACGAGGAAATCCTCGGACAGAAGGCGGTCTCGCCCCGGGAACTGCAGCTCGACGTGCTCAGCCTGGTCGATGACTCCGATCTGGAGGAAGGCGTGGAGGTCTCCCGCCTGACGCACCTGCTTGAATCCGAGGCGCAGTGGGAAGTGCGCGACCTCGGCGCGCGGCTGGACAGCCTGCGCGCAGGGCAGCACGCCGCGCCGCAGCCCAATCCGCTGCGGCCCGAAGTCTTCAGCAAGTCCCTGCACCACGCGCTGGGCGTGGTCGAGCTCGACGCAGAAGAACGCCTCGGCCTGCTGCGCGCTTTCGGCAAAGGCATGTCGGCCGCGCTGAAAGACACCTACGCGCTGTACAACAAGCGCCTGGCCGAGTTGCAGGTGGAACCGGCGCCGTATCGTCAGCAGCGCCGCGCTGCCCTGCGTCCGGCTACAGGATCGATGGACGAGCAGGCGCTGGCCAGTGCCGCGCAAAACGGTTCCGAACTGCATCTGGAGGCCCTGCAGCAACTGCTCGCCGGGCGCCTGGGCGCAAATCGACCACCGAGCGCCGAGCCGCAATCCGCTTCCGGGTTTGCGCCGTCGGGATTCGGCACGTCCGGTTTCAGCGCGTCGGTGTTCGGCCAGGCGCTGGGCCTGAACCCGCAATTGCGCGACACCCTCGACCGCCTGCTGCTGAGCGACCGCCTGGGCCTGCGCGATGTGAATTGGCGCGACGAACCCGCAGCCAACGCCGCCGCGGTCAACCTCATCGAGCAGCACCGGCAAAGCTTGTACGAGGTGGCCAACCGCCCGCTGGAGCGGCTGACGATCGACGTGGTGTCGCTGCTGTTCGACCACATCCTGGCCGACTCCAAGCTGCTGCCGGCGGTCAAGGCGCAACTGGCGCGGCTGCAGATTCCGGTGCTGCGTCTGGGCCTGCGCGACGCCAGCCTGTTTTCCTCGCGCAACCACCCCACGCGCAAGCTGCTCAACCGCGTGTCCGAATACAGCACCGGCTTCTCCAGCGTGGACGAACCGGCGGCGCAGCGCTTTCTGCCCTTCCTCTCGCGCATGGTCGAGGCCATTGTCAACGCCGAGGAGGACAACGCCACGGTGTTCGAGCAACAGCTCGCCGATCTGCAACGCCACATCGCCGAAGGCGCCGCTGCGGTGGAGCAACAACAGGCCGACGCGGTGGACGCGCTGCGACGCGCCGAATTCCGCAGCCTGCTGCATGGCGCGCTCTACCGCCATCTGCATGAAGTCTTCTCCCGGCTGCATACCCACACCCAGCTGCGCGACTTCATGCTGGAGCATTGGTCCACCGTGCTGGCCGAGTCGGTGCTGCGCTTTGGTGAAGAGGCCGAGACCACGCAGCTCTACAAGCAGACCGCCAGCGATCTGATCTGGAGCGTGCAACCCAAGACCGGCGAGGCCGACCGCAAGGCGCTGCTCAAACTGCTGCCCGCCCTGGTGCAACGCCTGAGCCAAGGCCTCGACCTGATCTCCCTGGCCACTGACAAGCGCCAGGAGTTCATGGCCTGGCTGATGGACGCGCAGGCGCAGGCCATCCGCGGCCAGGGCGCAGCGCAGCAAGCCACCTCGCGCGATGACGCTTTGCTGCTGCAGCGCGAATGGTCGCGGCTGCTGCACCCGCAGCCCAGCACGGCTGCCGCCAGCGCCATGCCCGAAGCCCTGGTGCGCAACGAAGAAAAAGTCACCAGCGGCCTGATCGAAGCCAGCGACGTGCCCACGGAAATACAGCCGCCAGCGGCCGACGCCGCACAGGCCGCAGCCGAAGGCCCCGCCAGCATGCCTGCAGCCGATGGGGGCGCGCTGCTCTCGCCCACCGAGGTGGCGGGGCTGATCGCCTCGCTCGACATTGGCACCTGGGTGCAGTTGCAGATCCAGGGGCGCAGCGCCCGCGCCCAGCTCACCTGGCGCAGTCCCCAAGGACTGTTCTACATGTTCTCCAGCAAGGTGGGCGGGCGGGCGCATTCCATGACCCGCCGCGCGCTGGAGCGCATGGCTGCGCAGGGCCTCATCCTGCCGCTGGAAGCGCAGGGCCTGATGGACCGGGCCATGCAGGGCGTGGCCGAGCAGTTGCGCGAACGCCAGGCCAGCGAACCGGCTTGAAAGCGTCGGCATACCAATTTAAAGCCGCATTCACGCGGCTTTTTTTACACCTGTAAACACCTCTGGGCGCCCTTGTTCGATATATTTTCTCGGACACGACGCAATGATGCGAACTGCGTCAGTTTTCTCACTCACCAGAACAATTCAGGAGCCCATGATGCACCGTCGTATTCTTTTGAAGCTTTCCGCCGCTGCCGCGCTCGGCGCCTCTGGCGTCTTTGCGGCCACCGCCTACGCCGCCGAGCCGGTGCTCTCCGTGGCCTATGCCGGGTCGATGGGGGCGTTGATGGACAAGGGTCTGGGCCCGGCCATCGCCAAGCAGGATCATGTGCAATATCAGGGCAAGGGCGCGGGGGCGTTCGGCCTGGCGCACCTGATCGCAGCCAAGCAGATCAACCCGGATGTGTTCGTCTCCATCACCCCCGGGCCGATCGAGGTGTTGCAGAAAGCCGGACTGATTGACACCGCGGTTCCGGTGGCCAGCACGCAAATGGTCATTGCCTACAGCGACAAAAGCAAATTTGCCGCCGACTTCAAGGCGGCTGCCGCAGGCAAGACGCCGTGGTACGACGTGCTGCAAAAGCCCGGCATCCGCTTTGGCCGCACCGATCCGAAAACCGATCCGCAGGGTCGCAACATCGTGTTCACCATGCTGCTGGCGCAGGAGTATTACAAGCAGCCGGGCCTTGCCGGCAAGATTCTGGGCAAGGTTGAAAACGCGCAGCAGATTTTCACCGAGCCGTCGCTGCTGTCGCGCCTGGAGTCGGGCCAGCTCGATGCCACCTCCGGCTATCTGAGCGCAGTCATCTCGCACAAGCTGCCCTATATCAATCTGCCCGAGCAGATCAACCTCAGCGACCCCGGCATGATTGCTGACTGGTACAGCAAGGTGCATTTCGACATCACCCTGCCCAGCGGCAAGACCGATACCCTGTCCACTCAGCCGTTGGTGTTCTATGCCGCTGTGCTGAAAAATGCACCCAATCCCAAGGCGGGCGCAGCCTTCGTCAAGCTGATGACCGGCGCCGAGGGACAGGCGATGTTCAAACACTACGGCTACAGCGCGCCCAAGGGCGGCGACCTGCATGCGTCCAAGTAGTCCGGCCACAGCGGCAGCGACAATGCGCGCATGCCCCTGACCCCGCTGGATACTGCCGCCGCACCGTTTTTTGCGCCTCGCGCCATGCCGGGTCCGACTCGGCGCGCCTGGGTGGTAGCGGCGTTCGGACTGGCGGGGCTGTTGTTTCTCAGCCTGCCGTTTGCCGGGCTGTTCCTCAGTACGCCGTGGGGTGCGCTGCATCTGGAGCAAGGCGATCTTCGCGCGCTGCGCGTGTCGGTGTTCTACACCCTGGCCGCCGTGTCTCTGGTGGTTGTGTTCGGCACGCCGGTGGCGTGGTGGCTGGCGCGGCACGAATTTCGCGGCAAGTGGGTCATGGAATTGCTGGTGTTGTTGCCCTTGCTCACTCCGCCTCTGGCCATGGGCCTGCTGCTGTCGATGAGTTACGGGCCGTATAGCTGGATCGGCCAGCCGCTGGGACGTCTGGGCCTGAACCTGACCAACACCCCCGCCGCCTTTCTGCTCGCGCAGGTGTACGGCAGCGCGCCCTATTTCATCGTGGCGGCGCGCTCGGCCTTCGAAGGCGTGCCACGCGAACTGGAGCAGATGTCGCTCACGTTGGGCCAATCGCCATGGCGCACCTTCTGGCGCATCAGCGTGCCGCTCGCTGGCCTGGGGCTGGCCGCAGGCGTGGCGCTGGCCTGGGTGCGGGCGCTGGGAGAGTTCGGCATCGTGCTCATCGTGGCGTATTACCCGCAGGGCATTCCGGTGAAACTGTGGGTCAATCTGCAGGACACCGGGCTGTCCGCGGTGTATCCCTTGCTGTGGCTGTTCTTTCTCATCGGGCTGCCCTTGCCGCTCCTGCTTGGCGCGCTTTCGCGGCGCGGACAACGGGGACACTGAGCCATGCCCATGCGCGTCCATCTGCAGATCCGCCAGCCCATCGCGCTCGATGTGGACTTCGAGGTGCGTGGCTTCACCGCGCTGCTGGGTTCCAGCGGAGAGGGCAAGTCCACCGTGCTCAAGGCCCTGGCCGGGCTGATTCCCAGCCAGGGAGAGCCCTTCGCCGCCTTGCCGCCACAGCGCCGCCCCGTGGGATATCTGCCGCAGGGCTATGCGCTGTTTCCGCACCTGTGCGCGTGGGAAAACGTGGCGTATGCGCTGGGCGGACCGCTCAAGGCGCAGCGGCAAGCGGCCACCTCGCTATTGCACTCGGTCGGACTGGCGGAGCAGGTGGCGCTGCGCCCCTCGCAGCTTTCCGGCGGGCAGCAGCAGCGCGTGGCCCTGGCTCGCGCCCTGGCGCGTGCGCCGCAGTTGTTGCTGCTCGACGAGCCCACCTCGGCGCTCGACGCCAGCACGCGCGACGAGATCCTGGCCGAGTTGGTGACCCGGATGCATCAGCTCTCCATCCCCGCGCTGGCGGCCACGCATGACGCCAGCCTGGCGGCCATGTCTGACTGGGTGGTGTTGCTCTCGGGCCGCAAGGTGATTCAGCAGGGGCCGCCGGCCGAGGTGTTCGCCCATCCGGCCAGCGTGGCTGCGGCCGCGCTGTTGGGCGTGCGCAACCGGTTTTGTGCACGGGTGCTGCGCCATGCGCCGGAACGCGGCCTGACGCAGCTGCAGTGGGACGACGCCGGGCAATCCCTGTATGCGCCGCTGCTGTCATCGCTTCCGTTGGGCGCCCTGGTGGACTGGGCCATCTCGCCAGACGATGTGCGCCTGCCGCCAATCAAGCCAGGGCAGGCCGCAGAAACCGGCAATCCCTTGCAGGGACGGATCGAACATTTGGTGGTGCAGGGCGCCAGCGTGACGGCCGCCCTGCGCTGCGGCACAGCCCGCGTGTGGCTGCGCGCACCTCTGCGGCTGATCACCCATCAGGGCCTGCGCGTCGGCTCGGTGGCCACGGTGCATGCGCGGCCTGAGCACATCCTGTGCTGGCCGCGATGAGCCGGGCGTGGGCAGTCTCTAATCGTGCAGCAGCTTTTGCAGTACGTCGAGATCGGGCTGAATGGCGCGCAGCGCCTTGCGCTCCATGCGGCGATAGATGGACAACACTTCGCGCCCCAGCGGCGTGAGAATCGCGCCGCCGCCGCCGGCTCCGCCCTTGCTCGCCTCGACCAGCGGCTGCTTGTACGCCTGATTGACGCTATGAATCAGCAGCCAGGCGCGGCGGTAGCTCATATTGAGTTCGCGTCCTGCGGCCGAAATGGACCCGGTGCGCTCGAGCGCCTCCAGCAAGGCGGCCTTGCCGGGGCCAAGCGCCGTGCCCTGCTTGATCTGCAGGCGCACGCGTGGCAGAGAAGCCTCGGGAGGGGATGACACGCTGTCGGTGGTGCTGTTCTCGTCCATGGGCATAGCGTAGCGCGTCGGCATCGCGCCGGTCTTACCGAGCCTGCTCTGCGTGGCGCGCGGCCCGCAACGCCTGCCATCCATCCGGCACGCCGCCCAAGGTCTGGACAACATCCAGTCCGTAGCGCTCTCCCATGCCCAACTCCACCTGCAAGGGCAGGCCATCGCTTTGCCGCAGCCAGATGCGCAGTGTGGCGCTGCTTTGTTCGCTCTGCGCGTCGAGCAGGGTGCAGGCTTCATCCCGCCCCTGCCATTGCAGCGTGACACGTTGCGGCGTGATGCGCGCGGTCTGCACTTTGTCGTTGATCAGCAGCGGCACGGTGAACGGCTTGTCCGGCAGCGGGCGCTGCAGATAGCCCCAGCTCAGCGTGAGCGGATCGGTCAGTCCGGCAGGCGCGGGCGTGGACGGCGCCAGGGGCGCGGAACTCGACTCGCCAGCCGTCTGGGTGCGCATCTGCCCATGCGCGATCTGCACCAGAGTGGCCGGGCTATCCCCTTTCTGATTGCTCACGGCAAGCAACGTCGGCTGGCCATTGCGCACCTCGCCGCTGGCCATGCGCACCCAGTGCAGGCGGCGCAGCAAGGCGGCCAGTATCCCGCGCGGCGTCAGCGTGCTGTTGATGCGATAGCCGCCATTGCCGCTGGCGGGCCAGGACACTTTGTCCTGCGCTGTCGCCACGCCCTCCGTTCCGCCCAGCCCTCCGAGCAGCACCAGAAGCTGCGCGCCGCGCGAATCCGAGCCCTTGCCGTCCGACTCCAGATGCACCCGCCAGTCGGCCTGCAGCGACACGGGAGCGGGCTGCTCGACTGCAGGCTGCGCGATGGCCAAAGTTGGCAACAGCGCGGCGGCGCAGAGCAGGAGCCCAGCCGCCCTTGTACGAAGTCGCGGATCAAGAAGGAAATGACGGTGTGCCGAGCGCGTTTTCATGAGGGAACAACGGACGCAGCGCGCATTTGGCCGACAGGGCGCGCTAGGAGCAATACTGTTCAGATAGAAGGGAATGAGTCATAATTCGTCCTCATCGAGGCTTGGATGAGGACGGGGCATGGCCAGAACACGCAAGGCGCTTGGGGCGCAGATTGATGTCGCCCATCTGATCAGTG
>JAQTVS010000087.1 GCA_028706735.1 Thiomonas sp. | reverse complement strand
CATCTGCTGCACGCCAGCGAGCCCAACACATCGCCAGAAGTCCGAACCGCGTGGATTCTGCAGTTTGCCCGGCCGCGTACCGTCACGCAGAAGCTCTACTACCGCGCCCTGGGACTGAAGGCACGGGCGCTGGGTCGGCTCAAGTTCATCCCCGTAGCCGATTGAGCGATTGCAGCTCGTAAATCAGCCGGGTGCGCACGCCGTTGATCGACAGCGTGTCCTCAATGCCCTTGACCGCACGGCCCGCTGCCGGCGCATACCAGTAGTGCGTCATCACCGTGGCTTGCGCGGCGGTGTAGTGGCCTTGCAGGCGGTAGGTTTGAAACGTGCCTGCGGGCACGGTGATGGCCTGCTCCGCTTCCACGCTGACGCTCACGCCGAGTTTATTGTGCAACTCCCACTCGGGCTGGCTCTGAGTGACCGTGTCCTTCCAGTTCTTGCCCACGCTCAGCGGAAACATGAACTGCGGAAACGCCGGGCTGTATTCGATCGCCTCGCCCGGCACGATTTCGCGCGACAGCAGATCGAACTGCTTCGAATAGATGTTCTTCAGCACCGGCGCGTCGGCCTTGTTGGTGCGCTGCACCTCGACATGCACCTCGCCGTTCGGCCCGATCTGCGTGACGTGATTGGCCAGCACCAGGCCGGGCTCGCCACGCTCGGCTTCTTCCTGCGTGCGGGTGACGAACACCCAGCGGTCTCCTACACGGATTTCGGGCAGTTGCATCTCGGGTCTCCTGAAAGGCTTGATCAGTGGCGCGATTTTGCCCGTGCGCCAGGCAATACGCTGCACACGGCGCAATGCCCGCGCGCAGCGCAGGCGCATCAGTCCGGATCGGTGTAAAACCCGCCCCCCCGCCGCACGCGCGGCGCTTCATTTTTCACGGCGGACTGGATGGCGGCGATGTGCTCGGGCGTGGTGCCGCAGCAGCCGCCGACAATGTTCACCAGCCCCTCGGCGGCAAACTCATGCAGCAGCCGCGAAGTCACTTCGGGCGTTTCGTCGAAGCCCGTCTCGCTCATCGGGTTGGGCAGGCCGGCATTGGGGTAGCAACTGATGTAGGTGTCGGGCGCGGCCTTGGCGAGTTCCTGCAGATAGGGCCGCATGAGCGCAGCGCCCAGTGCGCAGTTCAGCCCCACGGCTAGCGGTTGGGCGTGGCGCACGCTGGCCCAGAACGCGGTGACAGTCTGGCCCGACAGCACGCGCCCAGACGCGTCGGTCACGGTGCCGCTGATGATGATGGGCAGACGCTCGCCCGTCTGCTCGAACACTTCATCGACGGCGAACAGCGCCGCCTTGGCGTTGAGGGTGTCGAAAATGGTTTCCAACAGAATCACGTCGGCGCCGCCGCGCATCAGCGCCAGCGTCTGCTGCGCGTAGGCGGCGCGCAGGGTCTCGAAATCGACGTTGCGCGCACCGGGATCGTTCACATCGGGGCTGATGCTCGCGGTCTTGGGCGTGGGGCCCAGCGCGCCGGCGACGAAGCGCGGCTTGTCCGGGGTGCTGAACTTGTCGCAGGCCGCGCGCGCCAGCCGGGCCGAAGCCTCGTTCATCTCGTCGACCAGTTCGGCCATGCCGTAATCGTCCTGCGCCACCGTGGTCGCGCCGAAGGTGTTGGTCTCGACCAGGTCGGCGCCTGCGGCCAGATAGCCCTCGTGGATGTCACGGATGATCTGCGGCTGGGTCAGGCTGAGCAGTTCGTTATTGCCCTTGACGTCGCGCGGCCAGTCCTTGAAGCGCTCGCCGCGGTATTGCGCCTCGCTGAGCTTGAAGCGCTGGATCATGGTGCCCATCGCGCCGTCGAGAATGACGATGCGCTGCTTGAGCATTGCGGGGAGTTGGGCGGCGCGGGTGTAGGCCCTGGGTGCGGGGGGATGAAAGATCTGCATGGATACATGGTAAGGGCCTGCTGTCGGGAATGCGCCGTGCCGCCCTTGTCGGCTTGCCGGCTTGCCGATCCGGCGCGATGAAGCGCGGTACGGCTGCATGCGAGATCAGCTTCTGCCAGCGCGGCATTGCGCAAACGCAAGATTGCCAGCAACGGCGCTTCTTTGCGTAAGATGCGCAGCGAAATCCTCCTGCCATGCGATCCCTTCCGCGTCTGTTCACCACTCTGCGCCACGCCTCCCGCCTGGTCTGGGTGGTGTTGGCCGCACTCGTGCTGCAGCCGCTGGTTTTGGCGGAACAGCCTGCCGCGCAATGGGTGTCGCTGCCTTATTGTTCGACAACAGCGCCCGACCACCTCGCGCCTGCGCGCAGCGCGGCACCCGCAGGCCGCAGCCCAGCGCAGCCGCGATCGCACAGCCTGATGGTGCTGCTCAACCCGGCGGCTGCAGCCACTGCCTCCGGCACACAGGCGGCGTTGCCTGCGCATTGCACGCCTGTCCTGCCCTGCGTCGCAGGTGTCGTGGCGATTCGCCACGCCCTGTGGACAGCGCCGCAATCAGCGGCGCCGCCCCACTCCCCACAGCAGCCCCGCGCTCCACCCCGGTTCTCCTGACCCCGCGTTCCGGCTGGCGCCGCGAGTCGCATCGCGCGCGGCGCCCCACGCTCACGCCCGCCTGTGCGGGCAAACAGGAGAACCAGATGCCATTCACTTTTCCCCCTCGGGCGATCCGCTTGCCCGCCCCGTCCTCGCGTGTCACACGCCTCGCCGGCCCGGCCTGCAGCGCCATCGCACTTGCTTTTCCCCTCACCGCGCACGCCTGCGCCACCTGCGGCTGCAGTCTGAGCACCGACGCGGCGATGGGCTATTCCGCCGCCTCGGGTTGGCGGGTCAATCTGCAGACCGACTACATCAACCAAAGCCAGCTCCGCACCGGCACGCACAGCGTGTCGGCGTCGAGCGTGGCCGCACGCAACCCAGCAGCAAACCAGGAGGTCGAACACGACACCATTAACCGCTACACCACCCTGGGGCTGACTTACAGCCCCAACGCCAACTGGTCGGTCAATGTGCAGATTCCCTACATCGACCGCAGTCACAGCACCTATGGCGCAGCCACGCCCGATCAGCTCACGGCAGCCAACCTCAGCGGCGCCAGCCTGCGCGGCCTGGGCGACATCAAGCTGATCGGCAGTTTCCAGGGCCTGCTGCCCACGCACAACCTCGGGTTGCAACTTGGGCTGAAGCTGCCCACCGGCCGCTATGGCGGCCCGAATGCCGACGGCACGGGCACGGTGGGCCGCAACCCGATTGCTTTTTCCAGCGGGCCGAGCGCGGGGCAACTGGTGGACACCAGCCTGCAGCCCGGCACCGGCAGCACCGACCTGATCGTGGGCGCCTACGCTTATCAGGCGATCAGCCAGAACTTCGACGGCTTCATCAACGGCCAGTTCCAGGCTGCGGTGGCGCACAAGCTCGACTCGGCTGGAGCCGACTACCGCCCCGGCAACCTCGCCAGCCTGAGCTTTGGCGTGCGCTACGAAGCGCATCCGGATTGGGTTCCGCAACTGCAGGTCAACATCACGCACAAAAGCCACGACCAGGGCGCGCTGGCCGACACCGCCGATACTGCGGGCACCGTGGCCTATCTCAGCCCCGGCCTGTCGGTGACGCTGACCAAGGGTTGGCAAGCCTATGGGTTTGTGCAACTGCCCGTTTATAGCCAACTCGACGGCGATCAGCTTTTCCCGCGCTGGACGGCCAGCCTGGGAATCAGTACCGCGTTTTAAGCTCTCATTCTTCTGACTTTGACTGGAGTTCACCATGCGTTCAAGCGCTTCCCTTTCCCGCACCGCCCTGCGCGGCCTTGCCGCAGGCGCGCTGAGCCTGGGGCTGCTCGGTTCGGCCTTTGCCGCGGGCATTCAGGTGACCGATGCCTGGATCCGCTGGCTTCCGGCCAACCTGCCCGCGGGCGGCTATGCCAAGGTCACAAATGACACCGACAAGGAGGTCAAGCTCGTCGGCGCCTCCAGCCCGAAGTACGGCATGGTCATGCTGCACCAGACGGTGAACAAAAACGGCATGTCGAATATGGTGCATGTCGATTCCATCGCCATCGCACCGCACAAGAGCATGGCGTTCACCCCGGGCGACTATCACATCATGCTGATGCAGCCCCAGCCGGGCATCGAGCCAGGGCAGAAGGTGCCGGTCACGCTCAAGTTCTCGGATGGCCAGTCCGTCACCGCCGAGTTCGAGGTGCGCAAGCCCACCGCCTCGGGCCCGGGCGATATGAAGGGGATGGACATGGACCACATGCAGGGCATGAAACACTGAACGGGCGCGCAATGACTGGACTGTCCCGGCGCTGGCTGCTGCAACGCGGCGCGTACCTTGGCCTGGGCATGCTCGGCCTGGGTACGTTCGGTCTGGGCACGCAGGCGGCCTGGGCCGATGGCCTGCACGTCGGCCAGCCCGCGCCGGTTGCGGTGCTGCACACCCTGGACGGCCAAATGATCCCCACCGCGACGCTTCGCGGTGAGGTCGTCATCCTCACCTTCTGGGCAACCTGGTGCGATCCCTGCCGGGAGGAGCTGCCTGTGCTGTCGCGTTACGCCGCGGCACACGCAGCGCAGGGCCTGCGGGTGCTGGGCTTCTGTCTGGACGCGCCCGACCGGCTGGCGCAGGTGCGCGCCGTGGCTGAGACCCTGTCCTTTCCGGTCGGCCTGCTGCCCAGCCCCTGGTTTGGCGCTTATGGCCGCATCTGGCGCATTCCGGTGAGCTTTGTCATCGACCGCGCGGGACGCCTGGCCGATAACGGCTGGGACGATCCGCATCCGGCGTGGACCCAAGAGCGGCTGCAGCGCGTGGTCGGCCCGCTGCTGGCTTGAGTTTCAGTGTTTCAGTGCATAAAGCCGATGCGCGACGGGCGGCGCAGGCGCTCGAAGTCGAAATCCTTAGGCGCCAGCGCCGCGCGGCGGTCGAGCTTGGCCGCGCCAAAGGCGTTCAGCAGCAGACGGCGCAGCTCGCGCGGCTTGCACTGCTGCAGCACGTCGAGCACGTCGGCGTCGGGCTGCTCCGGGAAGGCCGCGCCCCAGTCGTGGGCGCTGCGGATTTCGCGGTAGAGGTTGCCGGCGATCTGCCGCGTGCCCTCGGCGTCAGGCGGCGCGATGTCGTACACATTGAGGCGGTTGAGTATCGGCTCGGGGATGTGGCTGGCGTCGTTGGCGGTAGCGACCCAGATCACGCTGCTGCAGTCGATCGGCACCTCGGCGAACTCGTCGGTGAAGGCGCGCGCGGTATCGGCTTCCAGCAGGCTGTAGAGCGCGCCCAGCGGGTCGTACTGCGCGTGGCCCGCGGCCTTGTCGATCTCGTCGATCACCAGCACCGGGTTGGCGTATTCGCCGCCCACCAGGGTGTCGAACACCTTGCCGGGGCGCGAATTCTTCCATTGTGATGAAGCCCCGGACAAAATCCAGCCCGCCGTGAGCGCATTCATCGGCGCCACCGCGCAGGTGGTGCCGAGCAGCGCCGACACACGACGGGCGAAATAAGTCTTGCCGATGCCGGGGTCGCCCAGCAGCAGCATGGGCATGATTTCCACCGGATCGCGGCTGTCGGCGCACAGCGCCAGACTGCGCTGGATGTCGCGCAGCGGGGCGCCGAAGTTCGGCAGCTCGGCGCAGAGTTCTGACATCTGCGGCGCGTCCTGCGGCTTGGTGGCCAGCCGCTCGCCGCCCGTGACCAGCATGCGCTGGTAGGTGCCGCGCAGATGCTCATTGGCATCGGCTCCCATGCCGTGCAGCTTGCGCTCCACGGCGCTGACATCGAACACGGTTTTATAGGCGGCTACGGCAAGCATGGCATCCTCCTGAGTGTGGGTCACGGCGATGAAGCATCAACCATGCCTGCATCATCGTCACCCCGACAACGTTGCGCAAGGGCGCCCACCCGGCGGGGCCGCACTTCGCCCGCCATGCCGTGACAAAATCCACACAGCACGACGAAATGCCGTGGGCCGCCTCGCTCAGATCTCGACCTGCGTGCCCAACTCCACCACGCGGTTGGGCGGAATGCGGAAGTAGTCCGACGCGTCCTGCGCGTTGCGGCTCATCCAGGAAAACAGCACTTCGCGCCACAGCGCCATGCCGGGCAGCTTGGACGGAATGATGGTCTGGCGCGCGAGGAAGAAGGAGGTTTCCATCAACTGGAACTCCAGCCCGTACAGCCGCTCGCATTCCTTGAGCAGCCGCTGGATGTCGGGCTCGTCCTGAAACCCGAGTTCGACGTGCAGCAGGTAGATGCCTTCTTCCATCGGCGTGAGCTTCAACCCCTGATCGGCGGACACATGCGGCACATCCATGGTCTGCGCCGAAAGAAAAATCACCCGCTCGTGCAGCACTTTGTTGTGTTTGAGGTTGTGCAGCAGGGCATGCGGCACCGTGGTGGCGCTGGGCGTGAGGTAGATGGCCGTGCCCTCCACGCGGGTGGGCGGGTAAGTGGACAGGCTGGAGACGAAATCCTGCAGATTGAGGGCATGCTCTTCAAGCTGACGACGCAGCAGGGTGCGCCCGCGTTTCCAGGTGGCCAGCAAGGTATAAATCACCGCGCCGAACAGCAGCGGGAACCAGCCGCCATGGTCAACCTTGAGCGAATTGGACGCCAGAAAAGCCAGATCAATCAGCGCGAACAGCCCGAACACCACATTGGCGCGCGCCGCGCTCCAGCCCCAGCGGTGCTGCGCGATCATCCAGCAGAACGCCGTGGTGACAATCATGGTGATGTTCACCGCGATGCCGTAGGCCGCCGCCAGGTTTTCCGCCGTTTGGAAACTCAGCACCAGCAGAATGACGAAGATCAGCAGCAGCCAGTTGATGAAGGGCACGTAGATCTGCCCCTGATTGCTCTCATTGGTGAACAACACCCGCATGCGCGGCAAATACCCCAGCTTGATCGCCTGCGTGGTGATGGAGTAAGCGCCGGTGATGACCGCTTGCGAGGCGATGATGGTGGCGGCAGTCGCCAGTGCCAGCAACGGCCACAGCGCCCATGACGGGGCCATGTAGAAAAAGGGATTCTTGGTGGCCTCGGGGTGCGCCAGCACCAGCGCGCCCTGGCCGAAGTAGTTGAGCACCAGCCCGGGCATCACCAGGCTGATCCAGGCCAGTTGAATGGGCTTGCGGCCGAAATGCCCCATGTCGGCATACAGCGCCTCGCCACCGGTCAGCACCAGAAATACCGCGCCCAGCAAAATGAGCGCCACCCCCGGCTCGCGTGCGAACAGCTCGGCGCCGTAATACGGGTTGATCGCCAGCAGCACCGTGGGGTTTTGCACGATCTGCGCCAGCCCCAGCAGACCGATGGCGGTGAACCACAGCAGCATGATGGGGCCGAAGAACCGTCCAACCAACGCGGTGCCGTGCTTTTGCACCACGAACAGCCCCACCAGAATGCCCGCGGTGATGGGCACGATCCAGTCATTGAAAATTGGCGTGGCCACACTCAGACCCTCCATGGCCGAGAGCACAGATATCGCCGGTGTGATGACGCTGTCGCCGTAAAACATCGACGCCCCGATCAACCCCAAGGTGATGGCCACGGTGCGTCCGCGCGTGCCCTTGGCATAGCTGCGCATGACCAGCGCCATGAGGGCGAGAATGCCGCCCTCGCCGTCGTTATCGGCGCGCAGCACCAGCAGCACATACTTCACCAGCACGATCAGGGTCAGCGCCCAGAAGATCAGCGACAGCACGCCCAGAATGTTGTCAGGGCTGTAGGGCACGCCGTGGTCGGGGCTGAACGCCGTCTGAAAGGCGTAGAGCGGGCTGGTGCCGATGTCGCCGTACACCACGCCCAGCGCGCCAAGGCTGAGTGCGGTCATGGTGGCCTTGTGTTCAGACGAGGTGGAAGAATCAGTCTGCATGAGAGGTGTGCGGAGCCGCGCCCGCCCGCTGTGGAATGCGCGTCGCAGAATAGTCCATTCCGTCCGCCGGGCCCCTTCTCGCGCCGCCTGGCTGTTGGTTTTGCGCTGCAGCAATTGCGCCGTGTCCGCGCCATCCCTTGCTGCAGATCAAAACCCTGAATGCCCTCTTGAGCAAACATTCAATCATTATGATGAATCAATCTCTCGACTTCCAGCCCGAGTTGCTCCAGCGTTTCGACATCTCCGGCCCGCGCTATACCTCCTACCCCACGGCCGACCGCATGCACTCGGGGTTCGGACCCAAAGACTACGCCGAGGAATTGCGCCACCGCGCGCAGCGCCCGCACGAGCCGGTGTCGCTGTATTTCCACGTCCCGTTCTGCGAAACCCTGTGCTACTACTGCGGCTGCAACAAAATCCCCACAAAAAACCACGGCCGCTCAGCCCCGTACCTCGATAGCGTCGAGCAGGAACTCCGATTGATTGCCGGCATTCTGCAAGCCCGCCTGCCCGTCACCCAGTTGCACTGGGGCGGCGGCACGCCCACCTTCCTGAATGACGACGAAGCCGCACGGCTGATGGCCATGACGCGCGAACATTTCGACCTTCAGCCCGGCGGCGAGTTCTCCATTGAAATCGACCCGCGCAAAGTGAACGAGCAGCGCGTGGCGCATCTGGCCCGGCTCGGCTTCAACCGCATGAGCGTGGGTGTGCAAGACTTCGCCCCGGAAGTGCAGCAGGCCGTCAACCGCATCCAGAGCGTGGAAGAAACCCGGCTGGTGATCGACGCCGCGCGCGCCAACGGCTTTTCGTCCATCAGCCTCGACCTGATCTACGGCCTGCCGTTCCAGAATCTCGCCTCGTTTGACCGCACGCTCGATCAGGTGCTGGAATTGTCGCCCGACCGCCTCTCGCTCTACAGCTACGCCCATCTGCCGCACATCTTCAAGCCGCAGCGCCGCATCAACCCCGAAGACCTGCCCTCCCCCGAGGTCAAGCTCGGGCTGCTGGGCCTGGCCATCCGCCGCCTGGAAGAAGCGGGTTACGTCTATATCGGCATGGATCACTTCGCCAAGCCCGACGACGAACTCGCCCGCGCTCAGCGCGAAGGCAAGCTGCACCGCAATTTCCAGGGCTATTCCACGCAGGCCGAGCTCGATCTTCTGGCCTTTGGCGTCTCCAGCATTTCCAACGTCGGCAACTGCTACGCGCAAAACGCCAAGACCATTGACGAATACACCGAGATGCTGGCTTTTGGCAAACTGCCCACCGCGCGCGGCGTGCATCTCACCCCGGAGGACCATCTGCGCCGCGCCGCCATTCAGCGGCTGATGTGCGATTTCCACCTCGATCTGCCCGCCCTGGCTGCGGAATTCGGCGTGGATGCGCAGGCAACTTTCGGCCCCGATCTGCAGCGCCTCAAGCCGCTGGAGGATGCCGGTCTGGTGGTGCGCGACGGCGATGACGGCATGCATGTGCGCGTCACGCCGCAAGGCCGCCTGCTGGTGCGCGTGGTCGCCATGCAGTTCGACGGCTATCTGCATCAGCCGCGCGAGCAACTGCTGCAGCCGCGCTACTCGCGGGTGATCTGATCGCGCAGGGGGTTCGACGAAGCGCCCGCCGGGAACTTGCGGTGCAGGCCGCCGATAATGCACGCTGCGCCCCTTTCCCTTTAAGCCCCGATGAATCTGGTCAAGCCTCTGATCGCCCTGCTGGCGATCGTCAATCCACTGGGCATCATTCCATTTTTCATTCTGTTCACTGAGAGTTTCACCAAGGAACAGAAGAA
>JAQTVS010000086.1 GCA_028706735.1 Thiomonas sp. | reverse complement strand
CCGCCCGAACTGATCGCCCAGCATCCGCCCGCGCGGCGCAGCGATAGTCGCCTGCTCGATGCGGGCAGCCCGCCGACGCTGATCGACCGTGGGTTTTCCTACTTGCCCAGCCTGCTGCGCGCGGGCGATCTGGTGGTGTTCAACGACACCCGGGTGATTCCTGCGCGGTTGTGGGGCTTCAAAGCAGCGGGGGAAGACGGTGCCGCTTTGGGCGGCGCGGTGGAGGTGCTGGTGGAGCGGGTGCGGGCCGACAACCGGGTCTGGGCGCATGTGCGGGCGAGCAAATCGCCCAAGCCGGGCCAGGTGTTGTGGCTGGGCGCTGCTCGACCCGATGCGGCGGCTGGCGCCGTGCCGCACGCATCGGCGCCGCTGTTCGCCGTGACGACCGTGGGCCGGGCGGGGCCGGATGGCGGTCTGTTCGAACTGGAGTTTCCGGCCGAGCCTCTGGCCTTGTTGCAGCAGTACGGCGCGGCGCCCTTGCCGCCCTACATCACCCACGCGCCGGACAGTGACGATGTGCAGCGCTATCAGACGGTGTATGCGCAGCATCCCGGCTCGGTGGCGGCGCCCACGGCCGGGCTGCACTTCGACGAGGCCATCCTGGCGAGAATCGACGCGATGGGCGCGCAGCGCGCTGCCGTCACCTTGCATGTGGGCGCGGGCACCTTCCAGCCGGTGCGGGTGGCCGATCTGCGGCAACATCAGATGCACAGCGAGTGGTACACCGTGCCCGAATCCACGGTACAGGCCATTGCCGAGGTGCGGGCGCTGCAGGCGCAGGCGCGCGCCGCAGGCCGGGCGCAGACCGCGCCGCGCGTGGTCGCGGTGGGCACCACGGCGATGCGCGCGCTCGAATCGGCCGCGCTGGCCGCCGAAGCCGCAGGCGCGCCGTTTGGCGCCGTGTTGCCGGGCGCGCGCGACACCGCGCTGTTTGTCACGCCGGGCTATCGCTTCCGGGTGGTGGACGCGCTGTTGACCAACTTTCATCTGCCCAAGTCCACTCTGTTGATGCTGGTGTCGGCCTTTGCCGGCATGGACACCATCCGCGCCGCCTACGCGCATGCCATTGCCCAGCGCTACCGTTTTTTCAGCTATGGCGACGCCATGTGGCTGACCCGTCAGGACATTTCGGGAGGGGATTTGCGCTGACACAAATCCATCCTGGCGTCATATGCCCAGAATCCGCGGACATTTCAACAGGACGCCACGATGGAACAACTTCTCTCCCCACGGTTCATGCAGGACCGGCATCAACACCGCATCGAGCACATGGCGGCCATTCGCCAGCGCATCCAGTCGCACACCGCGCAGGCCCTCAGCGCCGAGGAAGAGCACGACCTGCTGCACATGCGCGAGGAAGAAAAAATCGCCCGCGATGTCTATTTGCAACTCGGCGAGCGTTGGGCGCTGCGGCCCTTCGTCAACATCAGCGGGGCCGAGCAGGCGCATATGGATGCCATCGGCGCGCTGCTGGCGCATTACAACCTGCCCGACCCGGCGCAGGGACTGGCGGTGGGCGCGTTTCGCACGCCCGACTTTCAGAGCTTGCACGACCAGTTGGTGGAGCGCGGCCTGCGCAGTGAACTCGATGCCATTCAGGTTGGGTTGCTGATCGAAGAGCTGGATATTTTTGATCTGGTCGAAGCCCGCAACCGCGCCCGGCAGCCGGAAATTCAGTCGGTTTACGACGACTTGGAACGTGGCTCGCGCAACCATCTGCGCGCGTTTTTCCGCCATCTGCAGCGGCATCGCGGCGAGTATGTGCCGCAATACATGAGCCTGAGCGACTTCGAAGCAGTGGCCTGGAGCGAGCACGAAGAGTGCTGAGCGGCGCGCTCAGTGTGGCTCAGTGTGGCTCAGTGTGGCTCAGTGTGGCTCAGTTTGATTCTCGGGGCTGCCCGGCTTCGCCTGAAGATTGCGCTACCGCGGCGCGGGGGTGGTCGACGATGCCTTTGAGCGCCTGATCCAGCAGGGTCTGTGCGCCCTGCGCGAAGTGCGCGGCGTCGTTCAACTTGATGGCCTGGCTGCCGTCAAAATGCCAATGCGCGGCAATGCGGCTGGTGCGCTGGTTCGCCAGTTCGCAGACCAGATCGAGATGCACCGAGCCCAGATCGCCATGCACATCATGCTCCAGCCGGTTCAGGCTGCAGTGCAGCGCCCACGGGGCGTTCACCAATACAGCCTGCCGCTGCACGGCGCTGACCCAGGGCTGGCGGCTCAGGGTGCGGGCAATGGCTTCGCCCACGAGCTGCGCGGGCGCGGCAAGCCAGCGGCTGTCTCGGTAAGTCTCCAGCGTGTCGGGGCTGCGGCTGTACATCATGGCGGACGACTGAAATCCGGCAGCAGCGCGCACGGGCAGGAGTTGAATCACCGTGGGCTGTGGCAGCGGCGCGGTGCGAATGTCGGGCGCTGTAAGTCGGTAGCTCTGCTGCACCGGCTGGCGGTTCACCGGCAGAGCGCAGGCTGCCAGCGCCAGGCTGCCGAGTCCCAAAAAAGCGGCCAGAGCGCCGCGGCGCAGACGGGGGGCGAAGGATGCGGTCATGGCTTTTCTCCCGGGCCCGGCGGCGGCAAGGCCGGGCCATACAGCAGTTGGCTGGGGTTGGCTTTCAGGTTTTCGGTGAGCGCGCCGAGCTGGCTGCTGCGCTGCTGCAGGTTGCGCGTCAGCGCGTCCGCTTCGGGCAGGGTGCGGGTCTGAAGCTGGGTCATGGCCTGCACGCCAGCCTGGGTGAACGCGGTGGTGGTGTCGCCGGCCTGGGCAACGCTGTTGGCGGCGGCGCCGATCTGTGGCATCAGGCCGCCAAGCTGGTCCGACACGCCGTCGAGCCGCTTGACCAGCGCCTGGCTTTGCAGCATGAGCGCGCTGCCCTGCGCACTCATCTGCGCCAGATTGGCGCTGGTCTGGCGGGCGTTGGCAAACATCTGATTGATGTTGTTCTGATTGGCCGCCAGCGAGGCGGAGAGCGTCTGCAGATTGCGCAGCGTGTCGCTGATCGACTGCATATTGGCCGGGCTGAGCAGCGCGTCCACCCGCTGGCTGATGCGTGCGAGCGTGATGGCCGCGTCATTGATGCCGCCTTCGATCTGGGTGAACACCGAGGGCTTGTAGGGAATGACCGGATCGGGCTCGCCGGGCGGCGTGGGCAGCGGCGTGGGCGAGGCGCCGCCGATCAGGTTCACCGCCGACAGACCGGTGACGCCCAGCGGGCTGAGCTGGGCGACCGTGTCGTCGCGCACGGGCACATCGCTGTCAATCTCGACCTTGATGCGGATGAGCGACGGATTCTTCGCGTCGATCTCAATGCTCGCCACCTTGCCCACGGTGACGCCGCGGTAGAGCACATTGCTGTCGGTTTTCAGGCCGCTGACATTGTCGGTGGCATAAATCAGATAGGGCCGGGTGGCGGACTGCTTGCCGCCGGTGGCCAGCCACCAGCCCAGTCCGCCGAGCAACGCGCCGAGCAGCACCACGAACAGGCCGACAGCGGTGTAATTGACTTTGGATTCCATGCGATCAACCCCTTGAGGTCACTTCTTGCAGATAGGCCGCCGAGCGGCTGCCGCGGAAGTAGGCGACCAGCTCGGGCTCGTCGCGCCGCGCCAGCTCCGCAGCCGGACCGATAGCCAGCATTTTCTTGCGGGCGAGAAAGGCCACCGTGTCGCTGCCGTGCCAGATCGAGTCGAGATCGTGCGTGACCTGCAGGATGGTCAGGCCCAGCAGATCGCGCAGCTCGCGGATGAGTTGATCGAACGCCGCGCCGCCGATCGGGTCGAGGCCCGAGGTGGGTTCGTCGAGCACCAGCAACTCCGGGTCGAGCGCCAGCGCGCGGGCCAGCGCGGCGCGCTTGACCATGCCGCCCGAGAGTTCAGCCGGATATTTGTGTGCCGCGTCGGCCGGCAGCCCGGCCAGGCCGATCTTGAGCATGCCCAGTTCGGGCAGCAGGCGCTTGTCCACAAGACCTTGCTCGCGCAGCGGCAGCAGCACGTTTTCCAGCACCGTCAGGCCGGTGAACAGCGCGCCGCCCTGAAACAGCACGCCGATACGCTGACGCAGCGCCTGCCGCTGCGCGTCGCTTGCGGCCAGCGCGTCCTGGCCGAACAGTTTGAGCGTGCCGCCGCTGGGTGCGCGAAGCAACAGCAGGCTGCGCACCAGCACCGTTTTGCCCGAGCCGGAGCCGCCCACCAGCGCCATGATGGCGCCGCGCGGCACGGCCAGGTTCAGGCCCTCGTGCACCACCACGTCACCGAAACGGTTGACGATGCCCTGGGCGTCGATGACCAGGTCGGCGGGCTTTTTCATAGCCGCAGCAGGTTGTAAAGCACCGAAAAACTGGCGTCGATCACGATCACCAGAAAGATGGCCTGCACCACGCTCACCGTGGTGGCGCGGCCCACCGCCGCCGCGCTGCCCTTGACGCGCAGGCCCTGCATGCAACCGACCAGGGCGATAACGACGGCGAACACCGGCGCCTTCACCAGGCCAAGCATCAGCGTCTTGAGGCCCACCACCTGCGGAATGCGGGCGGCGTATTCGCTGAACGGCACGCCATATCCGACAGCGGCCACGACCCCGCCGCCCGCCAGCCCCATCACATCGGCAAACAGCGCCAGCAACGGCAGGGTGATGACCAGGGCGATGACCTTGGGCAGCACCAGCACCTCAAATGGCGACAGCCCGAGCGCCCGCAACGCGTCCACCTCTTCGGTGATGCGCATGGTGCCGATCTGCGCGGTGTACGACGAACCGGTGCGCCCGGCCACCAGAATGGCGGTGAGCAGCGGCCCGAGTTCGCGCAGCGTGATGATGGACACCAGATTGACGATGAGGATGTTGGCGCCATAGGTCGCCAGCGTGGCCCCGGCCTGATACGCCATGACCATGCCGATGAGAAAGGACAGCAGGCCGACGATGCCGACGGCGCGCAGCCCGGCGGCGTCGATTTCGTGAATGACTTCGCGCCAGCGCACGCGCCAGGGCCGCAGCAGCAGCGGCGCGCCACGCCACGCCAGTTCGCCGACGAAGGCCAGCAGCGCGCGCAATTCGTCCAGCGCGGTGAATGCGGCGCGGCCGATGTCACCCAGCAAGCCGAGGCGGGGCGCGGCGGGCGGCAGCGCCAGCGCACGCTGGCGCACCAGATCGAGCAACTGCCGCTGGGCGTCGGTCAGCGCGCTGACGTCCACCGTGGCCCCCGCGCTCTGCCACTGCGCCATGCTGCGCACCAGCAGCAGCGCGCCGCCGGTGTCCAGCGCGGTGGCGCTGGCGTCGAGGGTGATGTGCCGCGCGCCTACGGGCAGGCGGGTGTCGGGCTCGCGCGCCAGGCCTTGCGCATTCCACGCGCCTTGCAGGCGACACGCGCGTCGATCAGGCGCTCCATCCTGCGCCACCCAGTCCAGGGTAGCGGGGGCGGCGGCGGTTGCGGGAGCGTTCATTGCGGGCATAGATTAACGGATCGGGCGCGCGCCTGATCGGTGCGCGGCGACGAGTCTGAAACAATACCGCCATGCTGCAATTCACCGTTCACCACACCGCAGGCGAGGCCCGCCGCGGCACGCTCACTCTCAATCACGGCGTCATCGACACCCCGCAGTTCATGCCGGTGGGGACTTACGGCACCGTCAAAGGCATCACGCCCGATGGCCTGAAAGCTGCAGGCGCGCAGATCATTCTGGGCAACACCTTCCACCTCTGGCTGCGCCCGGGGCTCGATGTGGTGCGGCAATTCGGCGGCCTGCACCGCTTCATCGGCTGGGACGCGCCCATCCTCACCGACAGCGGCGGCTTTCAGGTGTGGAGCCTGGGGGCGATGCGCAAGATCAGCGAGGAAGGCGTGCGCTTCGCCTCACCAGTGAACGGCGACAAGCTGTTCCTCACCCCCGAGGTGAGCATGCAGATCCAGACCGTGCTCAATTCCGACATCGTCATGCAGTTCGACGAATGCACGCCTTACGACGTCGATCGCGGCGGGCAAACGCACATCACCACCGAGCTTGAAGCGCGCGAGTCGATGGAGCTGTCGCTGCGTTGGGCCGCGCGCTGCAAGTCCGAATTCGCGCGGCTGGACAACCCCAACGCCCTGTTCGGCATCGTGCAGGGCGGCATGTTCGAGCCGCTGCGCGACGCCTCGCTCGACGGCCTCGCCGCGCTCGATCTGCCCGGCTACGCCATCGGCGGCCTGAGCGTGGGCGAGCCGAAGGACGACATGCTGCGCCTGCTGCGCCACACCGCACCGCGCCTGCCCGCCCACAAGCCGCGCTACCTCATGGGTGTGGGCACCCCCGAAGATCTGGTGGATGGCGTGCGCGCGGGCATCGACCTGTTCGATTGCGTCATGCCCACGCGCAATGCGCGCAACGGCCATCTGTTCACCCGCTTCGGCGACCTGCGTATCCGCAACGCCCGCTACAAGCAGGATGAACGCCCGATTGACGACACCTGCACCTGCGCCACCTGCCAGCAGTTCTCGCGCGCCTACCTGCACCATCTCGACCGCTGCGGCGAAATGCTGTTCGGCATGCTCGCCACCACCCACAACCTGCACTACTACCTGCAACTCATGCGCGACATGCGCACCGCGCTCGACGCGGGCGCCTTCGACGCCTTCGTCACCCAGTTCCACGCCGACCGGGCGCGGGGGGTGTGACCTCTTTCTAGGAGCCTGTCGGGCTTGAGTCGCGTAGAGCGAAAAAAGGGTGTGGGGATGGCCTGTGGTGGCGGATTTGCCGCCCCATAGCCCAAGCTTTGGGGCAAAAAGCCGCTGCCGCAGGACGCCGCACAGCCTTTTTGCAGCCCGCGATTCTCAAGCCCGACAGGCTCCTAGCGCGCCACTCGCGGATCGCGTACCTGCAGCACCTTGCCGTGGGTGCGGACATCAAACAGGCCGATGGCCTGGAACAGCCCCGAGAGCTTGGCGTAGCCGTAGTTGCGGCTATCGAAAGACGCCTGTTTGGAAATGTGCTGACCGACGGCGCCCAGGCCCGCCCAGCCTTCATCGTCGGCGGCCGCCTCGATGGCCTTGCGCAACAGGTTCACGAGGCGGGTGTCGCCGCGCAGGGTTTTGGCATCGGCACGCGTCGGCGCGGTTTTGGGGACGCCGTTGCCGTTAGACGCGGCGGCGGGGGCCGCCACTTCAGCGGGTGTGGCGACAGGCACGTCCTCGGGTCGACGCAGATTCTCCAAATACAGAAACTTGGAGCAGGCGTTGACGAAAGGCTTGGGCGTCTTCTGTTCGCCAAAACCGTAGACCTTGAGGCCGTTGGCGCGCAGCCGCATCACCAGCGGGGTGAAATCCGAATCGCTGGAGACGATGCCGAAACCGTCGAGCTGCTTGGTGTAGAGCAGGTCCATCGCGTCGATGATCATGGCCGCGTCGGTCGCGTTCTTGCCCTTGGTGTAATCGAACTGCTGGATGGGCTGGATGGCGAAATCGTGCAACAGGGCCGCCCATGCGTTGAGGTGCGGGCTCTTCCAGTTGCCATAGGCGCGGCGGATATTGATGACGCCTTCCTTCGCCAGTTCGTCAAGCACTTCGTCGATCATGTCCGCCGGACTGTTGTCGGCGTCGATCAGCAAGGCGATACGCGGTTCGTGGCTCATGAGGTTCTTGGCGTGATCAGGGCTGACGCCAGTTTTCGATTTGCAGGGCGGGCACGCGGCGGAATTCGCCCGCGTGATTGGTCACCAGCGTCAGCCCTTCGCTGCGGGCGTGCGCTGCGATATGCAGGTCGTTGACCCCGATGGGCTCGCCAGCACGTTCGAGTGCGGCCCGGATCTGTCCGCAATGTTGCGCAGCTTTTGCGGTGTAGGGCAACACTTCAAGGCGGCTGACGAAATCCTCGACGACCGCCAGATTGTCCGCGGGCCGACTGCTTTTTTCCGCACCATGCCGCAGTTCGGCGAGGGTGATGACCGAAATGGCCATCCGGGCCGCGTCGGCGTTGAATGCGGCAAGCACTTCCAACAGCCGCCGCTTGATGACATGGATGACGATGTCGGTGTCGAGCAGATATGACAGCATTACAGAGACTCACGCGCGGATTGCTGCTGCGCGCGTTCTTGCAGAAAGTCATCGCTGACTGCGGGGCTGTCATGAAAGAAGCTATCCCAGCTCGATTCAAGCGGCGCAATGATGCGCTCCTTGCCTTGCGATCGAGCGCTGACCTGCTTGACGTTGTCGGGCAGGCGCAGCTCAGCGGGCAGTCTTATGGCCTGCGAGCGCTTATTGGCAAAGACGGTTGTGGTGGCCATATTTTTGAGTTCAAGTGCGTATATGGCGAAAGCATATGGCGGTCAGTTCGCGCCGACAACCTGCACTCAGCCCGCCAGTTGCGTCGCGATGCGCCCGACCGCGTGCAGGGCCTCTTCCCGTTCCGCCGTCCAACGCCCGCCGACGTTGAGCCGTAGGCAGTTGCGGTAGCGGGGGGATGTGGTGAACAGTATTCCGGGAACGATGACAATGTTTTGTTCGATGCAGCGTTGATAGAGCGCGACGGCATCGACGGCCTTGGGCAGTTCGACCCAGAGGATGAAGCCTCCGGCGGGGTCGGTCGCCCGCGAACCCGACGGGAATGCGGCGGCGATGATCTGGCGGGCGATCTGGATCTGATCGGCGAAGCAGCGCCGCAGTTGACGCAGATTCTGGTCGTAGCCGCCCTGTTCGAGCAGCTCGGCCACGGCCCACTCGATCACGGCGCTGCCGCCGCCGCTGAGGGCGCGTTTGAAGTTGGCGACCTGTCCGCTCCAGCGTCCCGCGTCCACCCAGCCGATGCCGCGTAGGCCCGGCGCCAGCGTTTTGCCGAACGAGCCGCAGATCATCACATTGCCGCTGCGGTCGAATGAACGCACGGCGCGGCGGTCTTCCTCGGTCGGGGCGAGGTCGTTGCAGATCACATCTTCGATCAAGGGAATACCGCGCTGTTCCAGCAGTTCCGCCAGGCGTTTTTTGCTTGCCACGGGCATGATGGTGCCCAGAGGGTTAGAGAGCGTTGGCACGGCGACGACCGCCTTGATCGGCTGCGTGTCCAGCGCGACTTCCAGGGCTTCGAGCGAGAGCCCAATGCCGGGCTGCATGGGAATTTCCACCGCGCGCAGACCCAAGACCTGCATGGCGCGGAGAAAGCCAAAGTAAGTCGGCGATTCGATGGCGATGACATCGCCCGGCTGCGTGACCGCGCGCAGACACAGAGTGATGGCTTCCATGCAGCCATTGGTGACGACGATGTTGCGGTAATCCAGGTTGCAGCCCAGCTCCAGTGCGCGGCGCGAGATGGCTTGCCGCAGCGGTGCAATGCCTGGCGCGGTGGCATAAACGCCAAGACTGCTTGCATGCCGTTGTGCGCTGCGCGCGAGGGCGCGGCGCACCCGCTCGACCGCGTAAAGGTCTTCGCTGGCGGTGGCGGCGCCAAACGACGTGTAGGCCGGGTCGCCCGCAGCGTCGAGTACGGCGTCGGCAATGGCGTTGGTTTCCACCGCGACGGCCCGCGCGGGAGGGCGCGTGGTGGCGGGCACAGGCGGCAGGTTGCGCGCACGTCGCACGAAAAAGCCAGACTTTGGACGCGCCTCGATCACGCCGCGATCTTCCAGCGTGCGGTAAGCCTGCACCGCGG
>JAQTVS010000085.1 GCA_028706735.1 Thiomonas sp. | reverse complement strand
GCTTGCTCCAGCCATCAAGGCAGGCAAGCGCACCCTGGTGGTCTCGCATGGCAACTCGATGCGCGCCATCATGAAATACCTCGAAAACATCTCGGATGCCGACATCACGGGCCTGAACATTCCCAACGGCATTCCGCTGGTCTACGAGCTCGATGCCGACCTCAAGCCGCTGCAGCGCTACTACCTCAACGCCTCTGGCGGCAAGGTCTGAGCCGCCAAATCTCTATGGCTGCGCGGCAGCCCGCCATTCCCACAGGCGCAGCGGGATGTTCTGCGCCCCTGACGCAAATTTGACGCGCCCCCCTATACTGCGCGCTCTTCGAAGACACTCCGCTTGACCCACCATGGCCAGTAAATTCCGAGTCGCAGCCTGGGTTGCCGTTGGCGCCATCACCGGCATCATGGCCACCCTGCAAGTCCAGGCGCTGGCGCGCAACACCGTCTCGCCGCTTCCCCTTGAGGAACTGCAGCAGTTCGCCGCCGTGTACGGGCTGATCAAGGCCGACTTTTTCGAGCCGGTCGAGGGCAAGAAGCTGGTCGAAAATGCCATCAACGGCATGGTGAATAACCTCGACCCGCATTCCGAGTATCTCGACAAGAAAGACTTCAAGGATTTCAAGGAAAGCACCAGCGGCAAATTCGTTGGCGTCGGCATTGAAATCGCCGCAGAAGACGGGTTGGTCAAGGTGGTTTCTCCTATCGAGGGCTCTCCCGCCGCCCGCGCCGGCATTCATGCGGGCGACCTGATCACCCGCATCGACAACACCGCCGTCAAGGGCCTGAGCCTGAACGACGCGGTCAAGCTGATGCGCGGCAAGCCCGGCACCAAGGTCACCCTCACCGTGCTGCGCAAGGTGGAAAACCGCACCCTCACGTTCACCGTGACGCGTGAACTCATCCAGGTGCAAAGCGTCAAGGGCAAGATGATTGCTCCTGGCTATGGCTGGGTGCGCATCACGCAGTTCCAGTCGGACACGCTCAGCAGCTTTGTCCGCAAGATCGACGCGCTGTACAAGGAAGACCCGAACATGAATGGGCTGATTCTTGATCTGCGCAACGATCCGGGCGGACTGCTGGAAAGCGCCGTGGGCGTGGCCTCGGTATTCCTGCCGAACGACGCCGTGATCGTCAGCACCAAGGGCCAGATGCCCGAAGCCAACTCCACCTATCGCAACACCCCGAGCGACTACATGAGCCGTCCGGGCGACAACCCGCTCGAAACGTTGCCGCCGGGCGTGAAGACGGTCAAGCTGGTGGTGCTGATCAATGGCGGTTCGGCCTCGGCTTCGGAAATCGTGACCGGCGCGCTGCAGGACTACAAGCGCGCAGCGGTCATGGGCACGCTGTCCTTCGGCAAGGGCTCGGTGCAGACCGTGCTGCCGCTGGGGCCGGACACCGCGCTCAAGCTCACCACCGCGCGCTACTACACCCCCAATGGCCAGTCGATCCAGGGCAAGGGCATCACCCCGAACTACGAAGTCGATCCGCTGGAAAGCGGCGACCCGTATGCCGCGCTGCGCATGCGCGAGATCGACTACAAGAACCAGATCGGCACCGGCAGCGAAGCGGCGGACGTCAAACGCGTGGAAGAAGATGTCCGCAAACAGGATGAGGCGCGCCGCCTGCTCGAAGCAGAACTGCAAAAAGACCCGAGCAAACTCCCCAAACTGCCGGAATACGGCAGCAAGGAAGACTGGCAACTGACCCAGGCCATGAACTACCTGGAAGGCAAGACGGTGGTCACCGCCAAACATCCGGCGAACACGGCCAAGCTCAAGGCCCCCGCCTCATCGGGCGCGGCCAGCAGCCCCAAGCCAGACGCCAGCGGCCCGACCAAGAGCAAATAAGCCGCTGCCCGCCTGATGCGGGGCGGCGCTCCAGCCATGTCTCTCGACGACGATCAGTTGCTGCGCTATTCGCGGCACATCCTGCTCGACGAGATCGGCATCGAAGGACAGGAGAAAATCTGCGCAGGCCGCGCCCTGATTCTTGGTGCGGGCGGGCTGGGCTCCCCTGCCGCGCTCTACCTCGCCAGCGCGGGCGTGGGCAGCATCACCCTGGTGGACGATGACACGGTCGACCTGACCAATCTGCAACGGCAGATCGCCCATACCGAAGCGCGTCTGGGGCAACTCAAGGTCGAGTCCGCCCGCGAAGCGATGCGCCAGATCAACCCGCACATTGACGTGCATGTCGTGCCCCGACGGGCGGATGCCGAGTTGCTCGACGCCCTGGTAGCGTCTGCCGATGTCGCGCTCGACTGCAGCGACAACTTCGCCACCCGGCATGCGCTCAACCGCGCCTGCGTGTTGCATGGCGTGCCGCTGGTCAGCGGCGCGGCTATCCGCTTCGCAGGCCAGGTCAGCGTGTTCGACACCCGGGCCGATGCCGCAGGGCAGCGCGGCCCCTGCTATGCCTGCCTGTTCCCGCCGGACGCACCTGTGGAAGAAGTGCGCTGCGCCACCATGGGCGTGCTCGCCCCGCTAGTCGGCCTGGTAGGCAGCCTGCAGGCCGCTGAAGCGCTGAAAATCCTCAGTCAGACCGGCAAAACCTTGGGCGGCAAGCTGTTGCTGATCGATGCACTGGACACCGATTTCCAGACCATCAACCTGCTGCGCAATCCGCACTGTCCAGTCTGCGGGCATCTCCCTCCGGCTTGATCCTTGCTGCGGGCGCCGTCAAATCTCGCGCATCTTCCAACCCGCCAGAGCCGTCGCCAAGGGCCGCGGCGTGAACCGCACGCCCAAGGCCAGAAGGCGGTTGAGCAGGCCGTGCACGGCCACCCGCTGGCCCCGCTCCATTGCCTGCACCCCGTAGCGAGCCACATCGGCCGAGGTGGCGAGATGCCCCTTGAACAAGGCGGAGCGCTCACCCTGGGCACGGGCGCCGAAGTCGGTGAGCGTCGCCCCCGGGCAAAGGGTGGTGACCCGAACGCCCTGCGAGCGCAACTCGGCGTCAAGAGCCTCGCTGAAAGACAGCACATAGGCCTTGGACGCAAAGTACACCGCCATGCCCGGCCCTGGCTGAAATGCCGCGGTACTGGCGACATTGAGAATATGCCCGCCGTCCTGCCGCAGCAGATCGGGCAGGAGCCGCATCGTCAGATGGGTGAGTGCGCTGATATTGAGATCGATCATGCCCTGGGTCTGGGCCACGTCCGCCCGGGCAAGCGGCCCGTAAACACCATACCCTGCATTGTTGACCAGCACGCTGGGCGAGATACCAGCCGCAGCGATACGCGACGCCAGTTTCTCGACCCCCCCGATCGCGCCCAGATCGACTGGCACGCACAGGCAGCTCACGCCGTGGTCGGCCGTCAACGCGGCCGCGAGGGCCTGCAGTTTCGCGTCATCTCGCGCGGTCAGTGCCAAGCAGTAGCCGCGAGCAGCCAGTTCGCGTGCGATATCTCGGCCTATGCCGCCGGAAGCCCCGGTGACCACGGCCCATCGTTGGGTTTTCATCATGCCGTCCTTTCATCCATAGGTTCAAACTTATCGACTTATTTCACATAAAAATGCCGATAGACCGTCCTGCCGTCTTCAGCAACTGGCCTCGATCTCGGCCACGAATTGTTTGAGCAGCCTCAGCGCATTGTCAGCACTGAGGGCGTAATAATTCTCCACCCCCGCCTGCCGCACGGTGACCAGCCCTGCCTGTCGCAGGATCTTGAGGTGGTGAGAAATGGCAGGTCGCGACAGAGGCAGGCGCTGCGCCAACTGCTTGACGTTGAGCTCTGCGTCCTGAGTCAACAGCAGCAGAATCTGCTGCCGCCCCATCTCGCCCAAGGCGAAAAACAGCGGTGTACAGGCCGAGAAAGTCTGCGCGATCTGGTTGAGCAGTTGCGGGGCGACGCAATGGCCCGCTACGCTGGAAGGGTGCTCCGTGGTCACGTGCTGCCTCAATGTCTATTTGTTTAATCTCTTAAATATATTAACATGTCAGCCTATATTTCAGCACCCCGCAACGCGGCTTTTCCGGGGCGTCAAAACCCGTGCACCAGCGCCCAACGCAAGTGTTCAACCAGCAGCTGGATCGCGCGTGGCGTATTCGGGCTCCAGGGGCGGATCGCATAGATCGCCTGCCCGAAAAACCCCACGGCCCGCCAATGGGGCAGCACCGGTCGCAGGGTGGATCGGCGACTGCCCAGTTCGAGGCTGAAATCCGGCGCCAGGGCGATGCCCAGCCCGGCACGCGCCGCCTCGCGCAGCACTTCGCTGGTGTTGGCGCGTAGCGGCCCCTGCACGGTGACGCGAACGCGCTGGGGCTCCGCGTCCTTGGCGCTTGGCTGCTCGAACATCCACACCGCTGCTCCGGGGCGCAGATAGGTCAGGCAGGCGTGCTGCGCGAGTTCTGCAGGATGTTGCGGCAGGCCATGCCGACGCAGATAGGCGGCGCTCGCCACCAGCAGCGAGCGCGTGTCGCACAGCTTCCAGGCCACATGGCTGTCGGGCGGGGCGGCAACGTGGCGCACAGCCAGGTCGAAGCCCTCCTGCGGCAGATTGCTCAAGCGGTCCGACAACTCCAACTCCACCTGAATGTCGGGATACTTGCGCAGAAAGCTCATCAGATGGGGCGCCACATGCTGGCGTCCAAGCGCCACCGGCGCGGTGACGCGCACCAGCCCGCGCGGCGCGTCCGCCAGATCATGCACCGCCCCCACGCTGCGCACGATGTGTGCAAATGCAGGGGCCGTTTCGTCCACAAGCCGCTGGCCGGCTTCGGTCAGCCGCAGGGTGCGCGTGGTTCGGCGCACCAGGGGCACGCCGACGCGGCGCTCCAGTGCAGCGAGCTGCTGGCTCACCGCCGCCTTGGACACGCCCAGACGCTGCGCGGCGGCGGTCAGGCTGCCCTGAGCGGCAATGGCGCCCAGCCAATGCACTTGCTGCCAGAGCAGGTCGTCACGCGCGGGGGAAGCGTTGGACATGACAATCTCCTGAAGTCTGATTGTTCGTTTTTCAAAACAATGTTGTTAGTTTAGATCGCTATGCAAATGGGCGGACGGCTCCTAGACTTGCCTCAATTCCACAATCTTCCGTTCACAGGAGACTCGCTCATGGGCGCACCTCACCCGTTCACCGGCGCCACCGATGTGGCCCACTTCATCGCTGGCCGCGTCGTTTCGTCTGATGGCGCGCGCAAGCAGGCCGTGTTCAACCCGGCGACTGGCGCCGTGTCACGCCAGGTCGAACTGGGCGATGCGGCCCAGGTCGGTACGGCCGTCGCCGCTGCGAAATCAGCTTTTCCGAAATGGGCCGACACCCCGCCGATCCGCCGCGCCCGGGTGATGTTCAAGTTCCTTGAGTTGATGAACCAGCACCGCGACACCATCGCCGCGATGATCACCGCCGAGCACGGCAAGGTGTTCACCGACGCGCAGGGTGAAGTCACCCGCGGCATCGAGATCATCGAATTCGCCTGCGGCATTCCGCAACTGCTCAAGGGCGACTACACCGAGCAGGTGTCCACCGCCATCGACAACTGGACGCTGCGCCAGCCGCTGGGCGTGGTGGCCGGAGTGACGCCGTTCAACTTCCCCTGCATGGTGCCGCTGTGGATGTTCCCGGTGGCCATCGCGGCGGGCAACACCTTCGTGCTCAAGCCCAGCCCGCTCGACCCCTCGCCCAGCCTGTTCATGGCCGATCTGCTCAAGCAGGCCGGTCTGCCCGACGGCGTGTTCAACGTGGTGCAGGGCGACAAGGTGGCGGTGGACGCGCTGCTGGAGCATCCAGATATGCGCGCCATCAGCTTCGTCGGCTCCACCCCGGTGGCGCACCACATCGCGCAAGAGGCGGCGCGGCACGGCAAGCGTGTGCAGGCGCTGGGCGGCGCCAAGAACCATATGGTGGTCATGCCCGACGCCGACCTCGACCAGGTGGTCGACGCGTTGATGGGCAGCGCCTTCGGCTCGGCCGGCGAGCGCTGCATGGCCATCTCGGTGGGCGTGCTGGTGGGCGACGTGGCCGACAAGATTCTGCCCAAGCTGGTCGAGCGCACCCAGGCGCTGAAGGTGAAAAACGGCATGGAGCTCGACGCCGAGATGGGCCCCATCGTCACCGCCGCCGCGCGCGAGCGCATCGGCGGCATGATCGACTCCGGCGTGCAGCAGGGCGCCAAGCTGCTGGTCGATGGCCGGGCGCAGACCGTTGCCGGACACGAAGGCGGCTTCTGGCTTGGCGGCACGCTGTTCGACCACGTCACCCCTGACATGCGCATCTATCAGGAAGAGATTTTCGGCCCGGTGCTCAGCTGCGTGCGCGTGCCCGACTTCACCGCCGCGCTCGATCTGGTGAACGCCCACGCCTATGGCAACGGCGTGGCCTGCTTCACCCGCGACGGCCATGTGGCGCGCGAATTCGGCCGCCGCGTGCAGGTCGGCATGGTGGGCATCAACGTGCCCATCCCCGTGCCGATGGCGTGGCACGGCTTCGGCGGCTGGAAGGCCAGCCTGTTCGGCGACATGCATGCCTACGGCGAGGAAGGCGTGCGCTTCTACACCAAGCAGAAAAGCATCATGCAGCGCTGGCCCGAGAGCACGCCCAAGGGCGCAGAGTTCGTGATGCCGACGGCGAAGTAGGCGCACCGAGCCGCAGCGCACTGCGCAGCCGGGTCATGCGATGATGTCGTGACCATGAGTGACACCACTTTCGACTTCATCATTATCGGCGCCGGCACGGCGGGCAGTCTGCTGGCCAACCGCCTGAGCGCCGATCCCTCCAAACGTGTCCTGCTGATCGAGGCGGGCCGCAAGGACGACTACCACTGGATTCATATTCCGGTGGGCTATCTCTACTGCATCGGCAACCCCCGCACCGACTGGCTCTACCAGACCGAGCCCGACGTCGGCCTGAACGGCCGCACCCTGCGCTACCCGCGCGGCAAGGTGCTGGGCGGCTGCAGCAGCATCAACGGCATGATCTACATGCGCGGCCAAGCGCGCGACTACGACGCCTGGGCCGCACAGACTGGCGACGATGCCTGGCGCTGGAACGCCTGCCTGCCCGACTTCATCGCCCACGAGAACCACTGGCGCGGTGACGACCCGGCCAACGCCGACCCCGTATTTGCCGCCTTTCATGGCCACGGTGGCGAATGGCGCGTGGAGCGGCAACGACTGCGGTGGGACATTCTCGACGCCTTCGCGCAGGCCGCACAGCAGGCGGGCATTCCCGCGACCGACGACTTCAACCGCGGCACGAATGAAGGCGTGAGCTACTTTGAAGTCAATCAGAAAGCGGGGTGGCGCTGGAATACCGCGAAGGCCTTCCTGCGCCCCGTCTGTTATGGCCGGTCGAACTTCGAGCTGTGGACTTCTGCACAGGTGGCGCGGCTGCTGATCGACACCCAGCCGGACGGCAGCCTGCGCTGCAGCGGCGTGCAGGTGTGGACCGGGCAGGAGATGGTGACCGCGCACGCCACCGCCGAGGTCATCCTCAGCGCAGGCGCCATCGGCTCGCCGCAACTGCTGCAGCTCTCGGGCATCGGCCCGGCAGCGCTGTTGCAGCAGCATGGCATTGCACCCGTGGCCGATCTGCCCGGCGTGGGCGCCAACTTGCAGGACCATCTGCAGATCCGCGCCGTGTTCAAAGTGCAGGGCGCGCGCACGCTCAACACCCGCGCGGCCTCCACCTGGGGCAAGGCCATGATCGGCCTGGAATACGCGCTCAAGCGCAGCGGCCCGATGAGCATGGCGCCCAGCCAGCTCGGCGTGTTCACCCGCAGCAGCGCGCAATACACGCACCCCAACATCCAGTACCACGTGCAGCCCCTGAGTCTGGACGCCTTTGGCGAACCGCTGCACGGCTTTGACGCCTTCACCGCCAGTGTCTGCAATCTCAACCCGGGTAGTCGTGGCACGGTGCAGATCCGCAGCCCGCGCTTTGCCGATGCTCCGGCCATCGCGCCCAACTACCTCAGCACGGAGGAAGACCGGCAGGTCGCCGCGGACAGCCTGCGGCTGACGCGCCGCATCGTGGCGCAGCCGGCGCTCGCGGCTTACTTGCCCGAGGAATTCAAGCCCGGCACGCAGTACCAGACCGACGCCGAACTCGCCCGCCTCGCCGGAGACATCGCCACCACCATCTTCCACCCCGCGGGCACCACGGCAATGGGCAGGCTGGACGACCCACAGGCCGTGGTCGATGCGCGCCTGCGCGTGCGTGACGGCCGCGGCGGCGTCATCGCCGGGTTGCGTGTGGCGGACGCCGGGGTGATGCCCGTCATCCCCAGCGGCAACATCAACAGTCCGACGCTGATGATCGCGGAAAAGGCCGCCCGCTGGATTCGTGCCGACGCGCAGCCCCCGCGCTGATCACAACGCCTCGGCGCTGTAGCGCACCCGCAGCGTGTGGGTTTCGCCGGACTGCAGGATCAGCGCGTTGTCCGCAGCGTTGGCCGACTCGACGCACAGCATATTGCGCCAGCCGTGCGCGGTGAAGTCGCCCATGGCCGCGGCTTTGTCAGCCCACGGCGTCCACACCACGGTGGAGGCGCTGCCCTGTTTTTCGATGCGGATGCGGCGCTGCAGTTGCGGGTCATGGATGACGCATGCGCTCTGGGTATCGACGTACACCCGGTCTGTCTCGGAAGCGAAGCGCACCGCGCCCTGCTGCTGCTTGCGCGAGAACCCTTCGGTCTTGTCGAGGTAGGCGCAGCCGTCCAGTCCGTGCAGTTCCACCTCGGCAATGTCACCGATCTGAAAGTAGGTGTGCAGTGCTTCGCTCAGGGGCAGCGCCTGGCCGGTGGCATTTTGCGTCGCCAGTTCCATTTCAAGGACGTCCGATACGCTGATGCGCAATGTGACCGGTGTGTCATGCGGCCACTGGGCGTGCGTGGCTTCCGATGTCTGCAGCCGCAGGGTGATGTGGGTGGCGCCTTGCGTGGCGCCACTGTCCACTACGTCCCAAGGCACGGTGCGGGCAAAGCCATGTCCGGGAAAACTGCGCTCGCTGGCGTGGGCGCCGAACCAAGGCCAGCACACCGGCACGCCGCCACGGATGGATTTTCCCGGCACATAGCGCGAGGCCTCCGACACCCAGACCACCGGCTCGGGCTGCGCCTTGGGACGGAAGGTGGCGAGGTGCGCGCCCTGCAGGCAGACCGTGGCCGTGCCCGCGGGGTTGTCGATGTCCGCAAACACCAGCCCGGACTGGCTGAGGCGGAACTGCAATTGACCGGGAATCTGAAAGCGGGTGAGCGAGTCGAGGTTGTGCATGGTGGCGCCGAGGAGGAGTTGTCGAGCAGGGCCTCATTCTGCCTCGGCGCGGCATGGCCCCATCAAATCGTCACGCGCGGCACGCGGGTGGAGGTCCAGGCGGCCAGAAAAATCAGCCCGCCTGCGCAGAAAAATGCCAGATGAAACGCGTGGATGACCTGATGCGCCGCGGCCGGTCCGGACGCGTGCAGGGCAGCCTGCAGATCGGCGTTGGACACCATGCCGAACACCAGCGCGCCAAACACCGCCGTGCCCACAGCGGCGCCGGTGGACCGGGCCAGCGACACGCTGGCCGCCGCCGCCCCCAGCCGGCTGCGTCCGGCGACGGTCTGCACCACCAGTTGCGCGGTGGGCATCACCGTGCCGAATCCCAGCCCGGCCGCGATGCCCAGACCCGCAATGACGAGC
>JAQTVS010000084.1 GCA_028706735.1 Thiomonas sp. | reverse complement strand
TGGTGCCGATGCCGAAGGCCAGGCCGACGCGCTGGTGAAACTGCCGGTACAGCGCGATGACCTTGGGAATGGTGAGCATGTCGCTGAACACCAGGGTCTTGGTGCGGGGATCGACGCGGTGCTTGGCGTAATGCGCAATCATCTGTTCGCCCCATAAGAAGGGATCGCCCGAGTCGTGCCGGGCGCCGTCGAACAGCTTGCAGAAATACAGGTCGAAGTCGCGCAGGAAGGCTTGCAGACCGTACACGTCGGCCAGGGCGATGCCCAAGTCGCCGCGGTACTCCTTGGCCCACATCTCGAAGGCGAACACCTGGGTGTCGCGCAGCCGGGGCCCCAGCGCCTGGCAGGCCTGCAGGTATTCGTGCGCCATGGTGCCCAGCGGAGTGAGGCCCATGTCTTTGGCGAGCAGCACATTGCTGGTTCCTGCAAGCTGGGGGCCGAGGCCGCTATGCAGACGGCCAAGCACCTGCGCCTGCCAGCGGCGGGAGTAGCGGCGGCGGGTGCCGTAGTCGGCGATGCGGCAGTCTTGCAGTTCGGGGATGTGAAGCAGCGCGATCTTGTCGGCAAGACGCGCCAGGCCCGCGTGCTGGTCGGCATCGGCATGGGCGTGGCGGGCGTACACCTCGCTGACGATGGCGAGCACCGGCACTTCGAACAAAATGGTGTGCAGCCAGGGGCCGCGGATGGAAATGTCGATCTCGCCGCGCTCGCGCGCAGAAGGGTCGGCGGCAGGCGTGGCGCTGATGCGCTGGCGGTTGAGGCGAAACAACTCGAGGAAGTCGATGAAGTCGCTTTTGATGAAGCGCAGGCTGCGCAGGTAGTCGAGTTCGTCAGGCTTGAATTGCAGGGTGCAGAGCGCGTCGAGTTCGGCGTCGATCTCGCCCAGCCGCGACACCAGATCGACCCCGGGCGTGCGGCATTTGAAGCGGTACTCCACCTGCGCTCCCGGAAAGTGGTGCAGCACCACTTGCATCATGGTGAACTTGTAGAGATCAGTGTCGAGCAGGGATTCGATGATCATGCGGATGTGCCGGTGTTGTGGCGCTGGCGTGCGAGCGCCTTGGCCCAGAGCAGGCGCAGCGCGGCGCGCTCGCGCTGGTCTTGCGCGGCATCGGTGCGCAGGCGGCGCCGCGCCCGATCGAGCAATTCCAGGCCGAGGCGGGCCTGGGCGTCGAGCGCGCCGTCGCGCACGGTGAGATCGAGCGGGCATCCGGCGCCGGGCAGGTTGTCGAGCTTGCCGTCCTGCACGGCCTGCGCAATGCGGGCTTCGCCGATCCAGGCCAGTGCGTTCATGTGTCGTGGAACTGCGTGAATTCAGCCACCGGCGCGCGCTCGGTGACCAGGGTGTTTTCTATCGCGCCGGGGTCGGCCCAGCCCAGCGACATGCCGCAGACGACCTGCTGGGTCGTGGCGTCGAGCTTCAATGCGTCTTCGATGAGGCGGTGAAACTGGGTGAACGCCGCCTGCGGGCAGGTGTCGAGGCCGCGGCCGCGCGCGGCCACCATGATGTTCTGCAGGAACATGCCGTAGTCCAGCCAACTGCCCTGCTCCATCACCCGGTCGATGGTGAAAATCAGCCCGACCGGCGCGTCGAAAAACAGGTAGTTGCGGCCATGCTGGGCGTGCATCGCGGCTTTGTCGCCCTTCGTGATGCCCAGCAGTCCGTACAGATCCCAGCCCACCTTGCGGCGGCGGTCGATGTAGGGCGAGCGCCATTCGCGCGGGTAGTAGGCGTAGTCCTCGGTGTGCTGCGCGGCCTGTGACGGATCGTCATACGCCGCCCGAATGCGCGACGACAGCCGCGCCAGCGCCGCGCCCGTGAGCACATGCACCTGCCAGGGCTGGGTGTTGGTGCCCGAGGGCGCGCGCGCGGCCACCCGCAGGATGGCTTCGAGCGTGTCGCGCGGCACCGGAGTGGGCAGAAAGCGGCGGATGGAGCGGCGCGAAGTGATGGCGCCGTCCACCGCGGCCTGGCTCTGCGAGTCGGCCGCGGCGGACGGCGCGGCGTGTGGCATGGGGGCTGGCGTTTGGCGCATGCGGATCTCGTCTCTGGCGTTTTTTGCCAGTCTATCCGCCGCAATCCAGACAGGGGGTTCCACCGGGTTTGGGGGTGGGCAATTCAACGCGGCAGGCACATCATTCCGCGCAGGATGGTTGTGACACGAGATAACGGGTTGCAAGGAGACGTTCCAAGATGAAGCGCATCGTTCTTTTTGCCGACGGCACCTGGAGCAAGCCCGACCAGAATGATGGCAGCGCCCCCACGCCGACGAATGTGGTCAAGCTCTCCGTCGCCGTGGCGGCGCAGGACGGGTTTGGCGTCGATCAGGTCGTGTTCTACCAGAAGGGCCTGGGGGAACAGGGCGGGCTGTGGGACAAGCTCACCGGCGGCGCATTCGGCATGGGCATCTCGGCCAATATCCGCGCGCTTTATCTGTTTCTGGTGCAGAACTACGCGCCGGGAGACCAGATCTTTCTGTTCGGCTACAGCCGCGGCGCCTACACCGTGCGCAGTGTGGCCGGGCTGATCCGCAATTGCGGAATTTTGCGGCCGCAGTGTGTCGAGCACATCCCGGACGCCTACGCCCTCTACCGTGACCGCACGCCAGACAGCCACCCCGACGCGCCGCAATCCGTCACTTTCCGCGAGGCTTATTCCTGGCCGGACGCGCCCATCGAACTGATCGGCGTGTGGGACACGGTGGGCGCGCTCGGCATTCCAGTCACGCCGCTGCGCTTCTGGACCAAGCATCTCTACGAATTCCACGACGTGGCGCTGAGCAGCCGGGTGCGCTATGGCTATCAGGCGCTTGCACTGGACGAGCGGCGCAAACCCTTCTCCCCCACGCTGTGGCAGACCCAGAGCCATGCCACCAATCAGGTGGTGGAGCAGGCTTGGTTTCCCGGCGTGCATGGCGATGTTGGCGGCGGGCAAACCCTCACCGGCCTGTCCGACGGCGCCCTGCTGTGGATGGCGGACCGCGCCAGCCGCTGCGGCCTTGCGCTCGACGCCTCGCTGCTACCCCCGCACGGCGACCCCGCGGCACAGATGGGCGACACCATGACCCTGTTTTACCGGCTGCTGGGCCAGCGCGAGCGCCAGCCGGGGCAGACCAATCCCATCGGGCACGAGGGCGTGCACACCTCCACCCTCAGCCGCCACTCCGCCCTGCCGGGCTATCGCCCGCCAGCGCTCGAACGCTTTCTGGCGATGCGGCCAGTCACTTATTTGCCCTGAGGAACCAGGGCGGGCTCAGCAGCGGGCTGTGCCGCCGAAGCCCCTGCGGGCGCTGGTGCGGCAGCCGCTTCATTTGTGCCCAGTCCGAGTTTGAGCACGACCGCATGCCGCGCCTGTTCTTCCACCTTGACGGCCGGCCCGATCTGCACCCGCGCCGCAGCCAAAGCTTTGGGCCCGGTGGTCAAGGCGGCCACCACAGCCTTGGCCCGCGCCTGCGCCAAGGCGGTCAGCGCGGACTGGGGAATGACCACGGCCTTGGCCAGTTGCGCCAGCATGGCATGCAGCAGCGCGTGCTCCTGCTGATCGCCCTTCGGCAAAGACTGTTTGAGGGCATCGAGCGCACTGGTCGGGTGCTGGTCGAGGTAGAGCGCATTGATCGCGTTGCGCGTGCGCGCATTGCCCAGATCGAGCGGACCGGGGCTGGCGTCTGGCGGCACGGCGATGCCAAGTTTCCCGAGCACCTGCCGCCGAACGGCGACCTGCTGCAGCGCAGCGGTGTCTAGGACGGCGTCCAGGGTGGGGGGCGCCTGCAACTCCAGCCGAGGACGCTTGCGCAGCGCCTCGGCAATCTGCAACAGCTTCTCGCGCTCGGGCGGCGCGAGCACTGCGCTGCCGGGCGCGAAATGCACATCCTGCGGCGGCTGGCCGCCACTGCCGCCAAACAGCGCGCCCAGGGCGCGGAACGGCGCGGTGACGATCTTGGTGAGCACGTTGACAATCGCCTGCCAGATGATGCCACCGTAGCTGAACTTGGGGTTGTTCAGATCGCCATGCACCGGCAGGTTGATGTCGATCACGCCGTCGCTGTTTTCCAGCACGGCAATCGCCAGATCAAGCGGCAGATTCATCGCGCCGGGGCTGTCGACATGCGGGCCCAGCTTCAGGCGGGTGATGGTGAACTTGTTCTCTCCCTGCATCTGCGCTTTCTGAATTTTGTATTGCAGCCTGGCGTCGAGCCGCCCCGATTCGATGGTGCGCCCGGCGAACTTGCCGGAATAGGGCGAGATGGATGCCATGTCGAGATTGCGGAAGTCCAGCGTGACGTCGGTGTCGTTGGTGGCGCGGAAGGGCTGCAACTGGCCGCGCACCTTGGCCTGGCCGTAATCATTCACCTGGCCGTCGAGTTCGATCTGCGCGCTGCTGCCCGGCGCGTCCGACAGGCCGTTGATCACCCCGGAGAGTTTTTGCATGCGCACGCGGAAATCGGGCTTGATGGACTGGTCGGTGAAGTCCACATCGGCATTCTCGATGGCGGTGCGGTCGATGCGCAGCGCCAGCGGCAATGGCGTGTCGCTGGAGCGCACTGGACTTGCTGCGGGCGCCGCAGCCGCAGCCGGTTTGCGGGTCAGCAAAATGGCCTGCACGTTAAGGGTGCGGTTCGGGTTGATGACGATGCGGCCATACGGCTCCTCCGCCTGCAGATCGCTGATGGCCACCGCCAGCGGCGCAGTCGACACCTGCATGCCGCTGGCTGCGAGCTTGCGCCAGCCAAGAAAGGGCGTGCGCCCTTCGGGCTCGACCAGCGCGAGGTTGTCCACCTGCGCACGTCCCTGGTAGTCCACCTGCGGCGCGGCGCTCTTGCCCGCGCGCAGCCGCACCGTGCCATCGGCCGATGCGGATCCGCTGGTGAGCAGCAGGCGCACATACGGCGCAAGCAGACTGCCAAAGGGCGTCAGCGCAAGCTGCTGGACTTGCACCTGCAGACTGCCGGCCAGCGGCTGCGGCGCGATCTGGCCGCGGGCGTTGAACCGCCCGCCCTGCTTCAGCGCGAAACGCACCTGTAGCGCAACGGGTTTGCGCAAGTCCAGGCTGAGGTTCTGCGCGCTGGCCTGGCCCTGAATCAGATCGAGGCGGATGGGCGCGGGCGCTGCGCGGTCATCGAGTTGCGCGGAAACATTGCGCAGGGTGACGCTCTTGACCTGCACATCTGGCGGGGAAGCCGGCTTGCGTGTTGCTGCATCGACGGAGCCGGGCGCGGCCTTGGCCGACGCAGGCTGGAAAGCCTGCGCCCAGTTCAGCCCATCCTTGCTCAGATCGACCTGCGCGTGCAGACCCTCCACGCTCAGCGCACCCGCCTGGACGCGCAGCGCGCCCGCGCCAGGCAGTTCGATCTGGGTGGAGCCGAGCTGCAGGCTGTTCCAGCGCGCCAAGGGTTGACGCGCGCTGTCAAGCTGCAGGGCGCCGAGTTGCAATTGCAGGCCGTTCGCCTGGATCTGCGCCGGGCCGCCCGCTGGCAGCGTGGCCTGGATCGCGGTGTCGAGCGTCGCGTCCTTGAGCTGCAGTTGCAACGGCGTCTTGAAGCTCTGGTCGCTGTAGTCCAGGGCTTGCAGCCGGGTGGCGACGCGCTGGACATCGACGCGCCAGCCTGCCGCCGCGCTGCGCGTCGCCTTGGACGCGGCAACAGTAGGCGCTGCGCCCTGCGATGTTTTGGGCGCCCCGGCACTCATGGCCTGCAGCAAATCGATCTGCCCGCTCGCCAGGCGCTTGAGTCGCACGCTGGCGGCGTCGATCTCAACCGCGCCGAGTTGCACCCGGTGCTGCGCCAGATCGGCCTGCACCGCATCGACCTGCAGCGTGGGCAGAGACAGCCAGGGCGGCTGCTGACCTTGCGCTGACTGCAGCACCACGCCCTGCAGCGCGGCCTGCGGCAGTTGCAGGGTGTGCTTGGCCAGATCGACCGTGCCGGGCTGGGTCTGCAGACTGTTCGCCTGCACACCCGCCTGGCCGATGCGCCCCGCGATGCCCTGCAGCCGCAGCGGCCCGAAGCCCGCCTGCTGCTTGCCCCAGTTGAGTAGCGCACCTTGCAGTTGCGCCGTTTGCAGGAACATGCTGTTGGCGCCAGACGCCGCACTCAGGCCACTGAGCGCCAAGCCCTGCATCGACACGGTCTGCGCCGAGCCGTCGATCTTGGTCTTGTCCAGTTGCAGGCTTTGCCACTGCACCGTGGCGCCTGCCGCCTTGGCGCGGAAGGTCTGGATCTGCGCAGCCAGATCGTTGACGGCCCATTGCGGCCCAGCGTTGCCGAACACCACGCTGTAGGCGGCGCGAATGGCCGCCGTGCCAGTGGCAATCTGCAGTGTTTTGGACAGATTGGGCACGGCCAGCGACGTGGCGGCCAGATCAAGCCCGGTGAGCTCCGCCTGACCGCCGGACACCAGCGGGTTGACGCCCACATAACCCTTCCACCGCAGCGTGGCTTTTTGCTCCGGCAACACCAGGCTGAGGGCGTACTGCCCGCGCGCCTTCGGCAGGGTGGACAGGTCGTTGACCTGCAGGTTCAGCGGGGTCAGCCGGGTGGCATAGGGGTGGTCGCGGTTGGCGTCGGCATAGCGCACCGTGCCGCCAGTGATCTGCAACTGCTCGATCACCACGCGCGGGATGGTGGTGACGGGCTTGGCTGGCTTGGGGCCGCGCTGCACGGCGCGCACCAGTGCGTCCCAGTTCATTGCGCCGCCCTTGGCAATGGCCACGTTCACCTGCGGCTGATCGATGCGGATCGTGTGAAACGTCCAGGCCCAGCGGAACAGGCTGACTGGAGCGAAATCGACGAACAGCTTGCCGAATCCGGCCAGCGGCACGCCCTGCGGCGTGCGCAGTTGCAGATTGTCCACCGTCAAATCCAGCCGCAGCGGATCGAACGCCACCTTGCCCACACTGGCGCGGCTGTCGAGTTGCGATTGCGCCAACCTGGGGATGTAATGCTCGGCCAGCGGCCCGACGGCAAGGTAACCCAGCGCCACATACAACACGAACAATCCGGCCACGATCAGAACCGGCAGACTGAGCAGCAAGCGGCGCAGCCTGATCAAGACGGGGTGAGCTGTGGCGGACATGAGAAGCGCGTGAAATGTCGAATGTCCCGCATTATGGCTCCACCCCGCCGCGCTTCGGAGCACAGCACCCCCGGCACAGCGACACCGCCAGCGGGCGCTGGGACTGCACTTTCTGCCTGCGGTTCCTGCACGCGTTTTCTCTTTGTGTCGCCGTGCCGATACCATCGGCGTGACAACCCGCTGCACCATGTGAAGCACGCCACCCATGCCCGACCAAACCCCCGCTTATATCCAGTACGTCGGCGCTGCGCTGTTCGTCATCGCAGTCATCCACACCTTTTCGACCAAATTCTTCGAAGGACTGGCGCACCGCCAGCCCGCGCATGCCGGGCTGTGGCATCTGCTTGGCGAGGTGGAAGTGGTCTTCGGTTTCTGGGCCATGGTGCTCATGGTCTTCTTGTTTCTCACCCTGGGCCAACATAACGCGGTGGCCTATCTCGATGCGCGCAACTTCACCGAGCCGCTGTTCGTGTTCGCCATCATGGTGGTGGCGGGCACCCGCCCCATTCTGCAAGTGGCCGGAGATGTGGTGAACGGGCTCAGCCGCACCGTGCCCCTGTCCGGCGCGCTGATGTTCTATGCCCTGGTGCTGATCGTGGCGCCGCTGCTGGGTTCGTTCATCACCGAACCGGCCGCCATGACCCTGGCCGCACTGCTGCTGCGCGAGCGCATCTTCGGCGCCGCCGTGCCGCTGCGGCTGAAATACGTCACCCTGGGCGTGCTGTTCGTCAACATCTCCATCGGCGGCACGCTGACCCATTTCGCCGCACCGCCGGTGTTGATGGTGGCCTCGACCTGGCAGTGGGATCTGGGCTTCATGTTCACGCAGTTCGGCTGGAAAGCCGCCATCGCGGTCTGCATCAATGCCCTGGGCGCCACGCTGCTGTTCCGCCGCGAACTGGCGCGCCTGCAGCACGCCAAGCCAGCCGCCTCCGAACCGGCTGCGCTGCGTGCGCCCGCCAGCGTCATCGTCGTGCATCTGCTGTTTCTGATCGGCGTCGTGGTGTTTGCGCACCACCCCTCGGTGTTTCTGCCGCTGCTGCTGTTCTTTTTAGGATTTGTCACCGCCTACGCCCGCTATCAAGACCCTCCCATGCTGAAGGAGGGCATGCTGGTCGGCTTCTTCCTTGGCGGACTGGTGGTGCTGGGCGGCCTGCAGCAGTGGTGGCTGCAGCCCCTGCTCACCCGCATGGACGCCACGGCGGTGTTTTTCGGCGCCACGGCGCTGACCGCCATCACCGACAATGCTGCGCTCACCTATCTCGGCTCGCTGGTGCAGGGCTTGAGTCCGGAGTTCAAATACGCGCTGGTGGCTGGGGCGATCAGCGGCGGCGGGTTGACGGTCATTGCCAATGCGCCCAACCCCGCAGGCATCGCGCTGTTGCGCAGCACGTTCGATGAGGGCGCTGTGCATCCGCTGGGCTTGCTGGGTGCGGCGCTCGCGCCCACTGCCGTCGCCATGACTTGCCTCTGGCTACTCTAATTTTTTCACCTCACATTTCTCACAAAAAAATGCATCCTTCCACTCTTGCGGACAACACCGCAACCGCCGTCGCCTTCCTTGGCCTGGGCGTCATGGGCGACCCAATGGCCGGCCATCTGGCCCGCGCCGGGCGCCACGTCACGGTCTTCAACCGCACCGCCAGCAAGGCGCTCGACTGGGTGCGGCGCCACGGCGGCGCGGCGGCGCCAACCCCGCGTGAAGCTGCCGCGCAGGCTGCGTTCGTGTTCTCCTGCGTGGGCAACGACGACGACCTGCGCGCCGTGACCCTCGGCCCGGACGGCGCCTTCGCCGGCATGCAGCCGGGCGCGGTATTCATCGACCACACCACCACCTCGGCGGACGTGGCGCGCGAACTGGGCCTTGCCGCGCGCGAACGCGGCCTGTGGTTCATCGACGCCCCGGTCTCCGGCGGGCAGGCGGGTGCGCAAAACGGCACGCTCACGGTGATGTGCGGCGGCGATGCAAACGCCTTCAGCCGGGCGCAGCCGGTCATCGCCGCCTTCGCCCGCGCAGTCACCCGGCTGGGCGACAACGGCGCCGGCCAGCTGTGCAAGATGGTGAACCAGATCGCCATCGCCGGGGTGGTGCAGAGCTTGTCGGAAGCCATCGCCTTCGGCGAGCATGCCGGGCTGGACCTGAGCACAGTGCTGCAGGTCATCGGCAAGGGCGCGGCGCAAAGCTGGCAGATGGACAACCGCGGCCCGACCATGATCGACGGCCGTTATGACTTCGGCTTTGCGGTGGACCTGATGCGCAAAGACTTCGGCCTCTGCCTGAACGAAGCCCGCCACAACGGCGCGCGCCTGCCGGTGCTGGCGCTGGTCGATCAGTTCTATGCCGACGTGCAGGCTGCCGGCGGCGGACGACTCGACACGTCGTCGCTGCTCACCCGGCTGCGCGACAACCACAAGAGTGAATCGCTGCGCTAGGAGTCTGTCGGGCTTTGGTCGTCGAAAGCGAAAATGGGGCCCAGCGAGGACAGTTTTTGCCGGATTTGCAGACCCATAGCCCCGCTATGGGTCAAAAAGACGGTGAAAACGAGCTTGCGATGTTTCGGCGT
>JAQTVS010000425.1 GCA_028706735.1 Thiomonas sp. | reverse complement strand
AACCTTTGCACCCCTGCTGTTTACCCCGCCAACTGTTCCTGCACCGCCCGCCGAAACTGCATCGGCGCCGCAATGCGATGGAATGGGTCATGGGTTCCGCCTGTGCCGACAATAGCAACCGAGCCAAAGTTGAAAACCCTTCCTGTAATCCCCTGGACAACAGTAATGCTCTCAATCTTGTTGAGCACAAGTTCTACAGACGTTCTGCGGACAAGCCCCACTTTCATGATGACCCGCTTGTTCGTTACCGCGAACTCGGAGGTCTTGTACCGAATGAAGGCGCCGAGAAAGCCAGCCAATCCTGCGAGCAGGAGGATGGCACCGATGGCTGCAATATTGCCATCGATGGCAAGAATTGCGAGCCCGAGGAGGATGAGCAAGGATGGTGAGATGAACACAATCCAGCTGAGATGTGCCCTATACAAGACTTGCTCGTTGGTTAGCAGATTGCGGTCGATGTAGCTCATCAGTTCCCCTGGTTTTGAAACACACTCCGGCTGAACAGCCGTAGTGTGTATGCCTTGTCGTCGGCGTAGACGTAGCTTACGGCGCTAGCCAGTTGCGCTGGAGGGTGACGAAAAGAACAAGGGAGACAACCCCGCGCCGGGCTGCCGCACCAAGCACCTGCCTGGTTGTTGATGTTCTCGTCTATGCGCAGCGGAGTAACCGCGTAACGCGGTAACCAGCCCCCGGCCACAGGCGGACCGTTACGCCGATACACCACCAGTACGCGCTGCCTGCTTTGCAGGCTGCGATTGCACCCGATACAGCTCTGGTTCTTGCCTCACGCCCGGTGCAGGCGCAGCAGACCGACGCCGAAGGCACAAAAGACCGTTCCGGAAACGCGCTGCGGCCAACCCGAGGCGAACCACGTGTTCAGGCGCCTGCGCGTCAGCACGGCAAGCCCTGCGTAGAGACTCAGGACAAGCAACGAGATGGTCATGAACGTGGCCGTCAGCACAGCGTACTGAGGCCCCATAGGCTGCGACGCACTGAGAAATTGCGGGAACAGGGCCGCAATGAAGGCAATCGCTTTGGGGTTGGTCAGGGCCACCGCAACACCCTTGACGTAGAGCTTGCGCGGATGGTGGTCGACCCGCTGCTCGCCGGACACGGTGGCCAGTGCTTGCGACGAAGCCTGCCCCGCCTTGCGCCACTGCTGAATGCCCAACCAGATGAGGTATGTGGCACCGGCAACCTTGACCAGGTTGAAAGCGAGTGCGGACGTTTGCAGCACGGCGTTGAGTCCCAATGCGCTCAGAGTGGCCAAAGTGAGCAAACCTGAGACGTTCCCGAGCGACGACCACAGCGCACGCCGCCAGCCGAAGTGCATGGCGTTGTGTATCGACAGCATGACCGCCGGCCCGGGTGTGAAGGACGCGGCCAGGGCAAAGCTGACGAAGATGAGGTAGGTGGTCCAAGTGGGCATGGTCGTGACGAAGGAAACGGAAACCGCCGGGGTGCCCAAATTCTAGGTGCCGCCTCGAACGGCCGTGGCCTTGTCGGGCATTCCCAGCCTGGATACCTCGGCTGCAACATGACGCGCACATTGCGCTTGTTCGCCTTTCATTCGCGAGGCAATTTCGTCATCGCGCGGGCGTCGCTGATGGGGAGGTGGGCAGAACGCGACGTTTCCCCCGTGCCAGTTCACCGGGAGGCGACGCCAAGCTTCCCTATGCGTTGCAAGTCATCGAGCAGACGCAGAACGTCGTTGAAGTCATGGCTGTTGCACAGAGGAGCGAATGTGCAGTGCGTGCGCAACCCAGACGCTTCGACAGCAAGCAGTTCTGCTTTTCAGTTGATAAAAGCGACAGGAATTTAAGGTCGATGGGGGAAAAATTTAAGGTTAACCGGTCGCTTCACGTGTCTCCACCCACTTTTTGGAGATACCAAGATGGAAGCAACCAAAAGCGTCAACCCCACGACCCTTCGCGCCAACCGCAAGCAGGTGCCGGTCAACCCGCATCGGCAAATTACCCCGCTAGCTTCTGCTGATACCGAGCTCGTCCTGATTCGAGGCCTGCCAGGCTCTGGAAAATCGACCATGGCGAAGGTGCTTGCTCTGGTTGGCTACGCGCATTTCGAGGCCGACATGTTTTTCATGCAGGACGGCGCCTACTGCTACGACCGAACCCGTATTCGCGATGCGCATGCCTGGTGCCAAAGAATGACCAGAGAGGCACTCAGGGCTGGACAGCGCACTGTCGTAAGCAACACGTTCACGCAACGGCGCGAAATTGAGCCTTACCTGGCAATGAGTCGCAATGTGCGCATCATCGAAGCGCATGGTTCCTGGCCTAATGAACACGGCGTGCCAGATGAAACGTTGCGCATCATGGCGGCGAGGTGGGAACTCTTCACAAGCTGACGTTGGTCCAGTCCTGATGGCTTCGCGGACAAGGCCAGACGGCTCTCGTTTCCTTGTCCCCTCCGCGCTACAACCCTGCGGTGCGGCTTCATTCGCCACGGCGACAGACGCATGCGTCAAATCAACCGCCTCCTG
>JAQTVS010000424.1 GCA_028706735.1 Thiomonas sp. | reverse complement strand
AGAGCCAGAGCCAGAGCCAGAGCCAGAGCCAGAGCCAGAGCCAGAGTCCACATGGCCCTGGCCGCGTCAGATCATGGTGCAGACCGCGTTGGTCGGCCCCTGGATCGTGGCCGTGCCCGCCGCGTGCACCCCCTCTGCCCTTGGGCACGCCACGCCGCTGTGGCTTAGCCCTGGCGGGCAATTGCTCGTGCTGCACGACGACCTTGCCGTGCCAGCGCTCGATCTTCCAGCGTGCTGGAATGCGCCGAGTGCCGCGCCTGCGCCAAACAGCGCGGTGCTCATGCTGCAGGCGCAGCCGGACGCACCGCGCTTTGCGCTGCGGGTGGACCGCATTGGACGCAGACAGTCACTGCTGTTCTGGCCGCTGCCCCCTGCGTTGCAATCGCTCTGCGGGGTGCAGGCTGCGGCATTGGTCGGTGTGCCGTGGCAGCCAGAGAGCGCCTCCGATGTCGGCGAGCCGGCCCGCTCCCCGTGGGAGACAACGACACTTGGAACGGCCCGGTGTTTTCTCATGAGCGACCAGCCGGTGCTGCTGCTGGATCTGGACTGGCTGTCTGCGGAGGTGGGCGCATGAACGCTGCGCCATCCTGGCTGCAATTCCGCCTCGGCGGCCAGACCCACGCGCTGGAGGCCGCAGCGGTGCGGCAGATCATGCGCGCGCCGCAGCTGACGCCGCTGCCTCTGTTGGGCGCGCATTCTCACAGCCCGGGCCTGATGGCCTGGCAGGGCCGGCCGCTGCTGGTGCTCGATCTGGGCGCCTGCCTGCTGCACCGTCCGAGCGTGGCGGGGGACGATGCCCGCTTTCTCGTCTGGACACAGGCGCAGCAGGCGGGCGTGCTGGCGGTGGACGGTGTCGGCCCCTTGCTGCGGCTGTCCGCGACCACGCTCACCCGCCACTGGGCGCCAGCGCAGCCCGGCCTGCCGCCGCCCTGGAGTGCGATCCGCGGCTTGCTGCACGCGGGCGACTCCGCGGACACCGAGGCGCCAGACCTCGGTCGCGCCCTGTCCGAGCCCATCGCCGTGTTCGATGTGGCAGCGCTATGGCAGGCCTGCTGGAACCGGCTGCATCATCAGGCCAGCGGGGAGGATGAGCGATGAAGCGCACGCCGCAACGCAGCTTGCTGCTGTTCTGGCTGGTCGCCTTGGCGTGGGGCGGCGGCCTCGCCGCGCTGGTCTGGACCGCGCCCGCGCAGCCCGGACTGCTGCTCACCGCGTGGGTGGCCGGCGCGGCCCTGCTCCTGCTGCTGGCCTTGTATCTCGGCCTGTCGTTCCGGCTGGATCTGTTGCAGGTGCAGCAGGCGCTGCGCGAGGCCAGTGCAGAACACGGCGCGGCGGTCAAGGGCAGGGCGGCGCTGGCCGCCATCTGGTGGCCGTTGATCGACGCGGCCACGGCGCAGCAGCCGCTGCCACAAGCCAAGGCTGCTGCGGAAGCCGCCCGCAGCACAGCGCACCTGCAAGCGCAGATCGACGCCCTGCAAGCGGCCCTGGCCGCCGAGCGGGCGCAGGGCCACACATGGCAACAGCAGGCCGCGCAGACCCAGGCCGAACGCAACCTGTTGCAGCGGCAGTTGCAGGACGCAGCGCAGGCGCTGGAGCCCTTGGAAGCCACCCTGGATGCGGCAATCCCCCTGCCGCAGATGCTGCCAGACGCAGCCGCGGCTGACGCGCAGCAACCGGTCGCACAACGGCAGGCGCTGGACAAACTGGCTGCGGAGTTGTCCACGCTCACCACGGAGTGTCAAGCGCAGGCCCGCGCCATGCACCAGCGCGACGCCGACGCCAGTGCGCGCACCCAGGCCCGCGCCGCGCAGCAGACCCAGGCCGCAGCCACGCTGCGCCAGCACGCACAGCGACTGACGCAGACGATCGACGATCTGCAACTGCTTGGCTTGAATCTGCGGCTGCAGCTCTCGCATCTGTCCGGCGTGCCTTGTGACGATGCGGCCGCTTTTGCGCAGACCGAGGCCGATCTGGATGTGCTGCTCGGCCGCACCGGGCAACTGAGCGAGGCCGCGCGCGCCCTGCATAGAACTGAAGACGCGCCAACAGACGCGCACAAACCAGAGTCAACCACCGAGATCGAGACGTCGGCACAACGGCTGGAGCGGCTCCAGCGCATGACCGGGGACAGCATCGCCATGGCGCAATCCCTTGTGGCGCAGCGTGATGACGCGGCGCGCCAGCGGACACAACTGCACGCCGCACTGCGGCAGCAGGCACAGCAGTTTGAAGCGCTGCGGCTGCAATTGCAAAGTTTGCACCAGGGCTTGAAGCGGGCGGCGCGGAACAATTCCTAAAGTTTTGTTGCACGGTGCCGTTACGCGCAATACGGACAACCTTGTCCGTCTCCGGCACGGATGCCGGATGATCTACGGCGACGGAGCTCCATCATGGCCATTTCCGGCATCATCAACACCAACGTCAACGCGCTGAACACGCTCAACGCGCTCGGCAGCACCTCCAGCAGCCTCAGCACCTACATTCAGCAGCTGTCCACCGGCAAGCA
>JAQTVS010000083.1 GCA_028706735.1 Thiomonas sp. | reverse complement strand
GCACCCGTTCGTGCAGAAAGGCTGTGAAAGCGCGCAAAAGCGACAAAGGGCAAACGCTGGCGGATTGCCACCATCAGACGTTCGCGGCCGTAGGTGTCCACCGCATCCCATTTGTTGGCCGCCAGCACTAGCGCCCTGCCCGCTTCGACTGCGAAGCTGGCGATGTGCGCGTCCTGATCCGACACGCCTTCTGTTGCGTCCAGCAGCAGAACGACCACATTGGCCTGTTCGATCGCCTGCAGAGTTTTGATGACGGAGAATTTTTCCACCGCCTCGAACACCTTGCCCTTGCGACGCAGGCCTGCTGTATCGATCAGGATGAACTTGCGCCCGTCGCGCTCGAACGGCACTTCAATCGCGTCGCGCGTGGTGCCTGGCATGTCGAAGGCGATTACGCGCTCTTCGCCCACCAGCGCATTGACCAGGGTGGACTTGCCGACATTCGGCCGCCCGGCGATGGCCAGGCGCAGGCTGTGAACGCGCTGCGGTTCCGCTGGCGCGGCCCCCGGCTTGCCATCAGCCGCCAACGGAAAAGGCTCGGCAACAGGCAAGGCTGCCTCATCGGACTGCTCGGGCGGCAAGGCGTCAAGAATGCGGTCGAGCAGATCGGGCACGGAGTCTCCGTGCGCCGCACTAATGGAAAACGGCTCGCCCAATCCGAGTTCGTGGAATTCGGCCAGCGCCGGATGGCTATGGCGGCCTTCCGCCTTGTTCACGGCGAGCAGGATCGGCTTGCCAGTTTTGCGCAGTTCGGCGGCAATGTGCAGATCCTGCGGGCTCAGGCCGGTGCGCAGATCGACCAGGAACACCACCAGATCCGACTCGGCAATGGCTTGGCGCGTCTGCCGCGCCATCTGATGCACGATGCCGGTGTCGACCACGGGCTCGAAACCGCCGGTATCGACCACGATGACCGGACGATCGGCCATGCGCAACATGCCGTAATGCCGGTCGCGGGTCAGGCCAGGCATGTCGGCGACGATGGCGTCGCGCGAACGCGTCATGCGGTTGAACAGGGTGGACTTGCCGACATTGGGCCGTCCGACCAGGGAAACGATAGGAGTCATGTCAGTTCCGCAAGACTGTTCCGAAGGAACTGCCCCCTTGAGGGGGGAACGCGCGCAGCAAGTGGGGACTGTTTCACATCAAGCGATCAGTCGGGCACGAAGGCATAGACCCCGCCCTTGGCCGTGACCACAACCAGTGTCTTGCCCGCAACGACCGGCGCCACCTGAATGGCGCTGCCATCCGTAGCGACACGGCCGACGATGCTGCCATCCTTGGCCGACAGGAAGCTGATGTAGCCCTGATAGTCTCCCACAGCCACCGTGCGCCCGATCAGCAGGGGTGCGCTCAGGTTGCGATATTTCATCTGTGAATTGGTCCAGCTGGGCACGCCGTCAGTCGCTGCGTAAGCTTGCACATCGCCATCCGCCTGGGTGCCGACGACTTCCTGGTCGTTCATGCTCAGCGCGGTGTAGCCGTCGGCGGCGCGCGTCCAGAGAATGCGCCCCGTGTCGGCGTCCACACAACCCACGGTGGACTGATAGGCCCGGGCGCACACGGTAGAGCCCTGCATGGCGGGCTGCCCGGTGATGCCGACGACACGTTCGACTTCGGTCACCCCGCGCGGACGGGCCAATGTGGCTTGCCAGCGCGGCAGACCATCATCGAGCGCATAGGCGTCGATGCGCCCAAGCGCCGTGCCGATCATCACCAGGCCATCGCGCACCACCATGCCGCCGGCCTGCTGCACCAACAGCGAGGCAGCGCGGCTGTCGGCCTGCCACAGGCGCTTGCCGCTGGCGGCATCAAACGCGAGCACACGCTGATCCGCCCCCTGCACGATGATGCGTCCGTCTGTGACGGTGGGTGGCGTCAGCACGGTGGTCGGCAACTGATAGCGCCACAGCAACTGGCCTTTGGGGCCGATGGACACCAGGCCGTTGTTCTTGTCGACCACAGCCGTGAATGTGCCATCGCTGCCACTGCCGGCGCTGATGCCTGACGGCACCTTGGCCGACCAGATGACCTGCCCATTGGCGCTATCCAGACGCATGACTTGTCCGTCGGCGGACGCAACCACAACGGCTCCAGGCAGCGTCGCTGTCTGAAACCATGCTGGGACATTGCCGATGCGCTGCGTCCAGGTCTGCTTGACGGTGAGAATGTTCGCCACCGGCGCCAGGGGAGTCGGGTCAGGACGCTTGGAGCCCGAGGCACAGGCGCCGAGTTGTGCTGCCAGCAGCAGTGGCGCAGCCAGGCGGCTGATACGGACAAGACGGCTTGCGCGCGGTCGAATCACCGCATGGATCTGGCGGGCCATCATGCTGCACTCCCGCCGACGGCTTGCAGTCTTCGCTGCACGGCAGCGCGCTCGGAAGAGTCTGCGGGCAAGGCCTTGAGCGCAGACTCATACGCCTGACGCGCCGCGTCGCGCTGGCCCTGCAGCGCGGCGAGATCGCCCCGGCGCATGTCGAACAGGGCGGCAAAGGTCGGCTCTGGAACGTCGGCCAGGACCTTGGCCGCTTCGGCGTACTGCTTCGCGTCAATCTGCAGGGCCGACAGATTTAAGCGGGCGACTGCGCGCTCGCTCGCCCCTTCGGCATGGGCTGCAGCCCACTGCAAGGCGCTGATCGCTTCGGCATTTTTACCCGCGTCATGCAGGGCCTTGCCGACTGCAAGCGCTGCCATGCCGGCATAGGCGCTGCCCGGCGCCTTGGACTGCATCACCTGCCAGGCTTGCTGGATCTTGTCCGGGTTGTTGCTCTGGAGGGCAGCCTGCACCTGCTCGTACACGACTGCCGCCTTTGCGCCCTCGTTGCGCTGCCACCATTGCCAGCCGTAATACCCGGCAAAACCGAGCGCGACCGCCAGCACGCCCGCAGAAATCTGGATGCCCCAACGTTCCCAGAAATGGCGCATCTGGGCGATCTGTTCTTGTTCTTCGAAGTTGTAGCTCATGAGAGGTCGTGGGCCGAAAAAGGTTGATTTTAGGTTGCCGGTTCAGAGCAATGCAGAAACGAGGCTCTGCAGCGGCTCCAACGGGATCAGCCGTTGTTGCTGGTCGTCCTGCGCGCCGCGCAAATCTTTGATGCCGACCCGTCCGTCCTGCAGTTCCTGCTCGCCGAACACCAGCGCCCAACGGGCGCCGCTGGCATCGGCCTTTTTCATTTGAGACTTCATGCTGCCTCCGCCCAAGTGCAGTTGCACCTGAACCCCTGCCAGCCGCAAGGCCTCGCACACCGGCATGACATGCGGCATCAGCTCGGCGCTGGTGAGCACGGCGTAGGCCTGCGGAGCGCTCGTGGGCGCGGACTTGCCGGCCTCGATCAGCAGTTCAAGCACCCGCTCAACGCCCAGCGCCCAGCCGCAGGCGGGGGCGGGCTTGCCGCCAATCTGCTCGATCAAGCCGTCGTAACGTCCGCCGGCGCAGACGGTGGCCTGCGCGCCCAGCCGGTCGGTCACCCACTCGAACACGGTGAGGTTGTAGTAGTCCAGCCCGCGCACCAGCCGTGGATTGATGGCGAACGGTTGACCGGCTGCACGCAGCAGGTTCTGCACCCCGTTGAAATGCTCCAGCGACGCCGCCCCCAGATAATCGATCAGCTTGGGCGCGGCCTCGACCACGGCCTGCATTTGTGGATTCTTGGTGTCGAGCACGCGCAAAGGGTTGGAATGCAGACGGCGACGCGCGTCCGCATCGAGTTGGTCTGCGTGCTGCTCCAGATAGGCAATGAGATCGACGCGGTGACGCGCGCGCTCGTCCGCCTGCCCCAGGCAGTTGATTTCCAGGGTGATCAAATCGCCCAAGCCCAGGCGCGACCACAATTGCCGTGCAATGAGAATGAGTTCGACGTCCGCATCCGGCCCGGCAAAGCCCAGCGCCTCTGCGCCCACCTGGTGGAACTGGCGATAGCGTCCGCGCTGCGGCCGCTCGTGACGGAACATCGGCCCGGTGTACCAGAGCCGCTTGCCGCCGTCATAAAGCAGGCCGTGCTCGACGCAGGCGCGCACCACGGCGGCGGTTCCTTCCGGCCGCAGCGTCAGTTGCTCGCCGTTGAGCGCATCGGTGAAGCTGTACATCTCTTTTTCAACGATATCGGTCACTTCACCGATGCCCCGCACGAACAGCGGGGTGTATTCAACGATGGGAGTGCGCAGGTTCTGATAACCATAACTGCGCATGAGTTCGCGCACCTGCTGCTCAAACCACTCCCAGGCCGCCGATTTGGGCGGCACGATGTCATTCATGCCTTTGACGGCACTGAGTCTGTCTGCCATGGGGTTCAGGCCACCTGTTCAGGGTGGCTGTGTGCTGCGCCGTAGCGCTGATGAACGTACTGTTCGACGATGGCCTGGAATTCGGCGGCAATATTGTCGCCTCGCAGCGTCATGCGCTTTTCGCCGTCGATGAACACCGGCGCCGCGGGAGACTCGCCCGTGCCCGGCAGGCTGATGCCGATGTCGGCATGCTTGCTCTCGCCAGGGCCGTTGACGATGCAGCCCATCACCGCCACGCGCAATTGCTCCACGCCGGGATAGCGTGTGCGCCACGTCGGCATTTGCGCACGCAGGAACTGGTCGATGCTTTGCGTCAGTTCCTGGAAAAACGTGCTCGTGGTGCGGCCGCAGCCGGGGCAGGCGGTGACGGACGGCGTGAAGGCGCGCAGGCCTAGGGCCTGGAGAATTTCCAGAGCCACCACGACCTCCTCGGTGCGCGACCCATTCGGTTCGGGCGTGAGCGACACACGGATGGTGTCGCCAATGCCTTCCTGCAGCAACACCGCCAACGCCGCGGTGGAAGCCACCGCGCCCTTTGTCCCCATGCCGGCTTCGGTCAACCCGAGATGCAGCGGATAGTCGCAGCGCGCCGCCAGCGCCCGGTACACGGTGATGAGATCCTGGACATTGGACACCTTGCATGACAGCAGAATTTGCGCCGGGTTCATGCCCAGTTCCTGGGCGCGCTGCGCCGATTCCAGCGCCGAGAGCACCAGCGCCTGCGCCATGATCTGCCGCGCCTCGTAAGGCTGGGCGCGGCGCGCGTTGGCGTCCATCAGGGTGGCGAGCAGTTCCTGGTCGAGGCTGCCCCAGTTCACCCCGATACGCACCGGCTTGTCATAGCGCAGCGCGATGTCGATCATCTGGCCGAACTGACGATCCCTCTTCTCGCCTTTGCCCACATTGCCGGGATTGATGCGGTACTTGGACAGCGCCTGCGCGCAAGCAGGAAAATCGCTCAGCAGGCGGTGGCCGTTGTAATGGAAATCGCCAATCAGCGGCGCCGTCACGCCCATGCGGTCAAGCTGCTCGCGGATGGCGGGAACCGCTGCGGCGGCCTCGGGGGTATCAACCGTGATGCGCACCAACTCCGACCCCGCCATGGCAAGCTGCTTGACCTGGATCGCAGTGCCGATGGCATCTGCCGTGTCGGTATTGGTCATGGACTGCACCCGCACGGGCGCATCCCCTCCCACCGTCACCACAGTATCTCCCCAGACCACGCGCGCCTGGCGGGTGACATGGCGCGCGGGCACGGCCTCAGGGATGGGCGGATCGAATAATTGCATGGAAAGGCGGATTACTTCAGCGTGAGTCGCGCGACGTTTGCGCGTGTATCCGGTGCCAGATCGACCGGTTTGCCTGCGAAGGTCAGTGTGGTGCTCGGCGCGTTGCCCACCACCACCACCAGCGGGGTGCTCCCGGCCGGCACCTGAACGGTTTGCGGCGAACCGGGTTGCAGAACCTGCGAAAAAATCACTTTGCCGTCATGGGCAGTCACCTGCACCCAGCTCGGAGCAGTCGCGGCGAGTTGCAGGGCCGCGCCACCGGCCACAGCCGTCGGCGCAGACGCGCCAACAACGGGTGCGGACGCTGCGGCACTGGAAGCGGGCAAGGTCGGCACAGAAGCTGCCAGAGCGGGAGGAGACTGCAGAGCGACGGTTGCGGAGGCGGCGAGCGCCGGTTGGGGCGGCATGGGAACCGCTTCATGCACGACACCGCTTTCGGCCACGGGCGATGCCGGCTTCGGCAGCAGCCCATCCGCCAGTCCGCGCAGCGCGGGCCAGAAATACACCACGGCGGCCAGTGCGACGATCAGCATCGCCAGCCACAGCAAGCCACGCGACTTGCGCGCACCATCGCCAGTGCGCGGCAGCGACCGGTCTGGCATGTTTGCCATCTCATCATCCGCATCAGCAGCAGGCGATTGGACATTGAGCAGCACGGGCGCGCCGGGAAGCAGATCAAGCATGGGCTGCGCGTCCACCTTCAAGGCCTTGCAGCAACTGCGCAGCAGGGCGCGGCCAAAGGTGTCGTCGGGCAGCGCGGACCAGTCGCCAGATTCGAGTGCGGAGATCTTGGCCGGTGTGACCTTGAGTTGCGCCGCCAGCTCCTCGACGCTGCGGCCAGCGGCGCTGCGCGCAGCACGCAGCGCGGCGCCAGCCTGGGTGCGGCTGGCAATCAGTTCGGGTGTGATCTCAGACATGCGGGATCAGTTATTGAGCAGAGCGGAATCGTCAAACCGGCCTTGTTGCGCAGCAATGGCTTCGCGCGAATCGGGGTAGCGCTGTTCGAGCTGGTTGGTCCACTGCGCCGCATCCAGCGCATTGCCCGCCTTGCGCGCAATCAGAATCCCCACCCAGAGCGACTGCGCACTCGCATACTTGCCACTGTTCACTCGAGAAATATAGAACAGCGCCTCCTTGGGCTTGTTCAGACGGTTGAGCACGACCGCCAGATTGGTGGACAGGGCCGGATTGGACGGATCGAGCGCAAAGCCTTTTTTGAGAGTCGCTTCCGAGGCGGCCCAGTCATTGGCCCGGTACTGGCAGACGCCCAGCGCCAGGTAGGTGCGCACCGGATAGCGATAATTCTGGATGGAAAGCGCCTTGTTGAACTGGACAAACGATTCGGGGTAACGGCGTTGCTGGCACAGAAACCAGCCGTAGTTGTGCAGCGCGTCCGGGTTGTCGGGCGACAGGCGCAGCGCTTCCTTGTAATTCGCATCCGCTTTGGCGTTGTCGTTCAGCGCCGTATAGATGAGCGCACGCATGTTGTAGGCCGGCACAAAATCGGATTTTTCCGCCAGCGCCTTGTTCACCTCTTCGAGCGCGACGGTGAACTGGCCGCGCTGGTAATAGCCTTCCGCCAGTTCAAGCCGCAACTGCACACGCTTGAGCACCGCGGTTTCGGACGTACTCAGAGCCGCACTGGAGCCCATGTCTGCGGCGCGCTGCGACTGCGTCGCACAGCCGCCGAGCAGGGATGCGACAGCCAGCAAAAGCCCGAGCGAAGCCGCGCGCCCAGGCCCGGCAACAGACAACACGCGATGACGCAGGAACATGGGAAAGCTCTCTCTCAATGACTCAGGCGGACGCTAGGCGCCGCAGCAGCCTGCTGCATCCGAATGACACGGCGGGTGCGATCCTGCACCTCGCCAGCGAGTTGACCACAGGCGGCGTCGATATCGTCGCCGCGGGTTTTGCGCACCGTGGTCACGATGCCGGCGTCGAGCAACACCTGGGCAAAAGCCGACACCCGTGCAGCGGAAGAACGCTTGAGCCCGGACTCCGGGAACGGGTTGAACGGAATGAGGTTGAACTTGCAATGTACCTGCTCGGTACGCACCAGCCGCACCAGTTCCTGCGCCAGCGCCGGAGTGTCGTTCACACCGTCGAGCATGCAGTATTCAAAGGTGATGAAATCGCGCGGGGCGAAATCAAGGTAACGCCTACAGGCAGCTAAAAGTTCATGCAGCGGATATTTGCGGTTGAGCGGCACCAGTTCGTCGCGCAGCGCATCAACGGGGGCATGCAGCGAGACTGCCAGCGCCACCGGGCAATCCTGCGACAGCCGGTCGATCATGGGCACCACGCCCGAGGTCGATACGGTCACGCGGCGACGCGACAGGCCATAGCCGTCGTCGTCCAGCATGGTGCGCAACGCGGGCACCAGAGCGGCGTAGTTTTGCAAGGGCTCGCCCATGCCCATCATCACCACATTGGAGATCGCGCGCTCCCCCTCTGCCAGACCGAGTTCTCGACGCATGGTGAATTCCGCGTGCCAGAGCTGAGCCAGAATTTCCCAGGTCTGCAGATTGCGGCTGAAGCCCTGATGGCCCGTGGAGCAAAACTTGCAATTGACCGCGCAACCCGCTTGCGACGACACGCACAGGGTGTTGCGCTGCGCCTCGGGGATGAACACGGCCTCGACCGCATTGCCCTGCCCCACATCAAACAGCCATTTCACCGTGCCGTCGGTTGAGCGCGATTCGGTGACCACCGGCAACGCCGCAATCGTGGCGTGCTCGCGCAGGAACTGGCGCAGCGGCTTGGCCAAATCGCTCATGGCGTCGAAATCGGCCACGCCTTTCTGGTGCATCCAGCGGAACACCTGGCGTGCGCGGAACGCCGCATGCCCGTGGCGCGCAAACCACTCCACTAGACCTTCACGGTCGAACTGCAGCAGATTGGTGGTGGCTTGGGCGGCGGACATGGGCGGGGACACCACGCGGGTGATCAGAGAAAATCAGCGGGAATAGATCGCCATTGCCGGGAAGAAAAACGCAATTTCGATCGCCGCGGTTTCTGCCGCGTCCGAGCCGTGCACGGCGTTGGCGTCGATACTGTCGGCAAAGTCGGCACGGATGGTTCCGGCGTCAGCCTTTTTCGGATCGGTCGCGCCCATCAGATCGCGGTTTTTCAGAATGGCGCCTTCGCCTTCGAGCACCTGGATCATCACCGGGCCGGAGATCATGAAATCAACCAGATCCTTGAAGAAAGGACGCGCCTTGTGCACGGCATAAAAGGCTTCGGCTTCGGCGCGCGACAACTGTGCCATACGGGCGGCAATGACCTTCAGGCCAGCCTTCTCAAAACGCGTGTAAATCTGGCCGATCACGTTTTTTGCAACGGCATCGGGTTTGATGATGGAGAGCGTGCGCTCAATGGTCATACTTTGCTCCTGAAATCAAAGGGTTAATCAATCATTGTAGGACAGCGCATGCATTGCGCTGCGCTGCGGCAAAGCCAATTTTTCGTGAATCAGCGGCCGCCGCGATTGCCGCCACCGCCGCCACCGGTGCGTCGGCGTCCGCCGGATGGCCCCCCGCCCATGCCGCCGCCGCTGCGCTTCTGCCCAGCGTCTTTGTGGATATAGCCAAAGCTGGTTTTCATGGGATCGGGCTGGGTATTCTGCGGTTTGCCTCCAGCCTTGCGGCGCGTCTGCGAACCCGGCTTGGCTCCCGAGGAAAAATTGCCTTCGGCGCCGCCCCAGCTATTGCTGCGCACCACCGGGCTCTTGCCAAACAGCGCCTCGACGGTGGTGCGGGCGTAGCTGTCCGGCCCGGGTTGCTGCTGCCCGCCGCCCTGCCCCTTGCCGCGCCCGCCTCTGCCTCCCCTGCTGCCGCTGCGATTGTCGTTGCGCCGCTCGCCCGTCTGCTGCTGTCCGTTCTGACGCCGTGGCGGGCGCTCGCCCTGCGCGGCGGCGTCTGGAGATTTGCCTTGCAAGGCCCGCACCGCAGACTGATCGAGTTCGACAAAGTCGCCGCGGCGCAGACCGGCTGGCAACACCACGCTGGCATAGCGCACACGGATCAATCGGCTCACGGTCAGCCCGACAGTCTCGAACATGCGCCGCACTTCGCGGTTGCGGCCTTCAGAGATGA